>JADCDC010000274.1 GCA_020252385.1 Aestuariivirga sp. | reverse complement strand
TGGAGCGCACATTGTAGGAGCGGTAGCGGTTCTGGCACCACCGGACGTGGCGGTTGCCATAGCCATAACCGTAGCGGCGCGGAACCACCACGATGCCGGTACCGAAGCCGAAATACGGCCCGCCGTAATAGCCGCGGCAGTTGTAGCTGTTCCAGCCATAGCAGCGATTGCCGTAGTAGCGGCGCGGAAAGTCATAGGAGCGGCGAAATCCGCCGTAGCCGCGATTGTAGCCACGGGAGCTGTCGAGGCCGCGATACGGGTTGAGCCCCTCGAAACCACCATAGCCCCGGCTACCCGCGGGTGTAGCGAGCGGTGCAAGCCCGGGTGCGGGATGGGCGGGAAAGGCCGACGCAGGAGCGCCGAAGACGCCGACAACCCCCAGCAAGAGGGCAGCGAGAGCCAGAAGTCTGAACTGTGACATGAGGTGGAGGTCCTTCTTCGGATTGCGCTCCCCAATCCGAACCTTACGCCCCCAGCCATGGATCGGCAAGGCAGGAAGGCTGACGCAAGGAAAGCCGGCGCTCCTTTGGGGAAGCGCCGGCCTTGAAGGACTGTGCTGACGGAAATGCGGGGTTACGGCCCGTAGGGGCTGATGCACTGGCGCACGTAGCCGCTGTAGGACACCCATGTGTTGGTGCGCACATTGTAGGAGCGATAGCGGTTCAGGCACCACTCGACGTGGTTGCCGCCATAGCCGCCGTAGTAGCGGTCACGGCTGCCGATTGCGATGCCGGCCCCCACCATGGGCAATACCCACCACGGATTACTGTACCAATAGCCGCCGTGATAGTGGCGGTAGCGGCCGCTGCGGTAGTGCCGGCGGTCGCCATGACGGTTCCGCCGCCAGTCCCGGTGGTTCACGTCGACAAGCAAGGACGAGGTGGCCGCCGTATCGATGGCGGGCTTCTGCACGGGCAAGGCCTGAGCCTCCGCCGCGGAGAAGCCGACAAGGCCTGCCCCGAGGGCGGCCAGTGCGATGAGGCTGTGTTTCAGCATGGGTGACGAACTCCCTGTTTGTGCCGCCTCTTCCCGAAAAGGATGGCGGGCGTGTGCGGGAGAACGGGGGCTCGGGCAGATGGTTCCCTCGGCGGACAGCGAAACGGGAGCGCGTGTGCGGAAGGAGACTTATCTCTGGCGCTCGATCTCGACGCCGACACTTCTCGCATTGGGGATGATGTCGGGTTTCTCGACCCTCACCCGGGCGGCCATGACGCGCTTGTCGCGCAGGCAGGCGGCGGCGATCTTCTCGCACAGGGTTTCGACCAGGTTGGTGTGGCCCTCGGCGATGATGGCCTCGACCTTCTTCACCACGATCTCGTAGGACACGACGTGGCTGATGTCGTCATCCTTGGGGCCATCGCCTTCCTTCACCGAGAGGTCGATGTTGACGACGATGCGCTGCGGGTCGCGCTTCTCATGCTCGTAGATGCCGATCAGCGCCATCAGCTCGAGATCGCGCACGAAGACGTGGCGGAGCCCCGAGGCGGCACTCGCCACGTGATGGCTGATGATGGGCTTCTTCATTCATTCACCTCGACCACGTCCGGCGTCTGCCAGACCAGATGCTGGCCACCGTCCAGCGCGATCATCTGGCCGGTGAGCGAGGGCTGGGACAATATGAATTTCACGGCGGCGGAAATCTCCGCCGGCGACGTGCCGCGGCCCAGAAGCGTCAGCTTGGCCTGCTTGTCGAACTCCGCCTGGTCCATGCGCGCCGATGGCAGGGCGGGACCGGGCCCGATGGCATTGACGCGGATCCTGGGCGCCAGCGCCTGGGCGAGCGTGCGGGTTGCCGTCCACAGTCCGGACTTCGAGGTGGTGTAGGAGAAGAACCGCGGATTGAGCTTCCACACCCGCTGGTCGATGATCGAGATGATGTTGCCCTCCTCGCCATCGGGCAGCTGGCGGGCGAAGGCCTGGGACAGGAAGACGGGGGCGCGGAGATTGGTGTCGAGATGCTCGGCCCAGCTCGCCTGCGTGATGCTCCCCACCTCGTCCGGCTCGAACAGCGAGGCGTTGTTGACGAGGCAGATGAGGCCGCTCAGCGCGGCGGAGGCCTCCGCGATCAGCCGGTCCGGCACGTCGTCCCGCGAGAGGTCGCCGCGCACGATCACCGCGCGCCGGCCCATGCCGCGGATCAGGCCCGCAACCTCCTCGGCCTCCGCGATCGAGGCGTTGCAGTGGACCGCCACGTCCCAGCCGTCCGATGCAAGGTCAAGCGCCAGCCTGCGCCCGATGCGCTTGGCTGAACCGGTGACAAGAACCGAGCGGCTCACGGCTTCGGCATCAGGATGACGTAATGCTTCCTGACCTTCTTCACCGTCTCCCAGGTGCCCTTGAAGCCCGCCGGGATGATGAAGGCGTCACCCTTCTTGAGCGTCCAGGACTTGCCCTCCTCATTGGTGAGCACCGCCTTGCCGGAGATGAAGTGGCAGAACTCCCACTCCTTGTAGTCGATCGTGACCTTGCCGGGCGTCGATTCCCAGATGCCGCAGAACAGCCGGTCATCCTCGCCGGTGAAATGGTTCCAGGTCTTGGTGCGGTACTGACCCTTGACCAGCTTGGCCTTGTCGGGCCTGCCCTTCTCGGGCTCGGGCGCGGTCTTGCCCTTCGTCTTCATCACCAGGATGTCGGCCATGGTTTCTCCCTATGCCAGACGTTTCAAAAGCTCTTTCTTGCCCGGCGCGAAGCCCGAGGCCACCCACCAGTCCTCCAGCGCCCGAAGCGTTACGCCGATTTCGGGACCGGGGTTCATGCCCGCCGCCAGAAGATCGCCGCCCGAGACCGGCAGCACCGGAACGGCCCAGCGCTCCGGCAGGGCCAGCAGGTGCTGCCAGCCGGGATCGTCCATCGGTGCATCGCTGCGCGCCCAGGCGATCCGCACCAGGTCCTCGAAGGCCTCGATGCCGATCTGGTAGAGCACGATCTTCTGCTCCATGTCACGCAGCGCCGGCGTTGGCGGGTTCAGCGACGCGATGGCCTCGAGCCTCCGGCCCTCATGGTTCGAGAGCCGCCAGCGCTGCTTCATGGCAACCGGATCGCGCGCCAGCACGGCGAGCCTCAGCAACGGGTCGGGCGGCAGGCGCTCCAGCACCCGCCACTCCTCCGTATACGGAAGAAGATGGCCGAGAATGTCATGCTCCGCCATCAGCATGAGCGTCGGCACGGCTCCTTTGGCCGCCATCAGCTTGAACATTTCCTGGCGGATGCGCTCGGCCGAAAGCCCGTCGAGCCCCGCCTTGAGGCGCTTGCAGGCCTGAAGCCCCGCCTCATCGGGCGCGCCCTCGCCATAGCGTGCATGGAAGCGGAAGAAGCGCAGGATGCGGAGATAATCCTCGCCGATCCTCTGGCCGGGATCGCCGACAAAGACCACGCGGCGCGCGAGGATGTCGGGGTAGCCGCCGGTCGGATCATGGATCACGCCCCGGGCGTCGCAATAGAGCGCGTTCATGGTGAAGTCGCGGCGCATGGCGTCGGCTTCCCAGTCGCCGGTGAAGGTCACCTTCGCGCGCCGTCCGTCGGTCTCGACGTCGTGGCGGAGTGTCGTCACCTCATAGGGGTGGTGATCGGCCACCACCGTCACCGTGCCGTGATCGATGCCGGTCGGATGCACAGTCAGGCCCACCGCGGTGCAGGCCGCCGTCACCTCATCGGGCGAGAGGGTGGCGGCGATGTCCACCTCCGTCACCTGCTCGCCCATCAGCGCGTTGCGCACCGCGCCTCCCACCACGCGCGCCTCGCCGCCCCGCACCGCGATGGCGGCGAAGATGCGCTGCAGCGCCGGCGCCTTGAGCCAGGGGGCCGCGGCGAGGGAGGGAAGATCGCTCATGGCCCCCAGCTTAAGGCCTTTCATACATCAGGGAATAGAGGTTGCGGATCATGCCGGCCGTGGCGCCCCAGATGTAGCGCCCCTGCCAGGGCATGGCGTAGTAGTAGCGCAGCCTCCCCTGCCAGTCGCGCGAGTGCCGCTCGTGATGCGCGGGGTTCATGAGGAAGGCGAGCGGAACCTCGAAGACCTCCGCCACCTCGTGCTCGTGCGGGACCACCGTGAAGCCCGGCCTGAGGATGCCCACCACGGGCACCACCCGGTAGTTGGTGCTGGTGAGATAGGTGTCGAGGAAGCCCACGGGGTCCACGAAGCCGGGCGGAATGCCGGTCTCTTCCTCCGTCTCGCGCAGGGCGGCGGCGACGGGGCCGGGGTCGGCATCATCGACCCGCCCGCCCGGGAAGGCGACCTGCCCCGCGTGCTGGCGCAGATGCGGCTGGCGCTGGGTGAGGAGCATGTGGAGGCCGGTGGGCCGCGCCACCAGCGGCACCAGCACGGCGGCGGCCCGCGGCTCCTCGCCCTGGGGGATCATCCGCGCCTCGGGGTTCAGGTCATCGTCGCTGCGCCGGGGCACGAGCGGCGGGGACTCGTGCAGGCGGACGGGGGCCAGCTCGCGGAATTCATCTTCATCGAATCGGTGGCTCAAGAGGCGAGCCCGATCTCGGCGGCCTTCTGCATCGGGTAGAAGCGCCCGGAGGACCAGACGCCGAACCAGCCCTCCTCCACCGTGCCCGCCGCCGCAAGGTCATAGAAAAGCGCCCGGCTGACCAGCGCCTCGAGGCGGCCGCGGACCAGTACATAGGGCTTGAGACCGCCCGTTCCCTGTTCCTCGGCGAAGCGCAGGGGATGGGCCTCATCCACGCTCACCTCATCCTCGACATTGGTCTCGAAGCGGATCGTCTGGTTGCATCCCTCGCCCTCGACCGTCATGCGGATCGCCGTGAAGGGCGCGTCATCGACCCTGATGCCGACCTTTTCCACAGGCGTGACGAGATAGTACCTACCGTCCGCGTCGCGGCGCAGCACGGAGGCGAAGAGCCTGACCAGCGGTTTGCGCCCGATGGGCGAATTCATGTAGAACCACGTGCCGTCGGCGGCGATACGCATGTCGATGTCGCCGCAGAAGGGCGGGTTCCACTGATCGACCGGCGGCGGGCCCTTGAGGCCCTTTGCCTCGCCCAGCCCCCGGAGGGGGTTGCCTGCGTCTCTCTGATCTGTGCTCATGGCGCGGTCGTAACTCCAGAATCAGGGGCGGGCGCTGCCTCTTTTAGGCCATTCTCGTTCACGAGGATGTCATTAAGAGCAACAGCGCCGTGCCCGCAATATGGCCGGATTCCGCGAACTATAGTGAGCCCCATGCCCAGCATCAACGAAGCAGACCGCCAGATCATCACCGACATGGAGGCCGCCGGCGAGCGCCTCGTCCAGGCGCGCGCCTCCATCGGCCGCGTCATCTTCGGACAGGACGAGGTGGTGGAACAGGTGCTGATCGCCATCCTGGGCGGCGGCCACGCGCTGCTGGTGGGCGCGCCCGGCCTTGCCAAGACCAAGCTTGCCTCGACGCTGGGACGTGTCCTCGGCCTCGATGAGAAGCGCGTGCAGTTCACCCCCGACCTGATGCCCGCCGATATTCTGGGCTCCGAGGTGCTGGACGAGAGCGAGGGCGGCAGGCGCCAGTTCCGCTTCGTGCAGGGCCCCGTGTTCTGCCAGCTGATGATGGCGGATGAGATCAACCGCGCCTCGCCCCGCACCCAGTCTGCCCTGCTCCAGGCGATGCAGGAGCACCATGTGACGGTGGCGGGCGTGCGCCATGACCTGCCGCGCCCGTTCCACGTGCTGGCGACACAGAACCCGATCGAGCAGGAAGGCACCTATCCCCTGCCCGAAGCACAGCTCGACCGCTTCCTCGTGCAGATCGACGTGCCCTACCCCTCGCTCGACGCCGAGCGGCGCATGCTGTTCGCGACGACGGGTGCGGGGGAGGAGCAGGCGGAGAAGGTGCTCACCACCACCGAGCTTATGAACGCCCAGCGCCTGACGCGCCTGATCCCCGTGGGCGAGCAGGTGGCGGAGGCGATCCTGCGCGTGGTGCGCGCCGCGCGCCCCGGCCCCGAGGCCGACGACTTCGTCAACAAGAACGTGGCCTGGGGCCCCTCGCCCCGCGCCTCGCAGTCGCTGATGCTGGGGGCGCGCGCCCGCGCGCTGCTGCAGGGCCGGCTGTCGCCCTCGCTCGATGACGTGATGGCGCTGATGGGCCCGGTGTTCCGCCACCGCATGGCGCTGAACTTCACCGCCCGTGCTGATGGGCACACCATCGCCGGCACCATCGAGCGCCTGTCGAAGCTGATCGCCTGAGCGGCATGACACAGGCCCAGGCCCTTTCCTTAGCCGACCGCGCCGCGGCCGCTTCGCGCGCACTTCCGCCGCTTCTCGTGGAAGCCGAGCGCATTGCCGCGACCGTGATCCTTGGCGAGCATGGGAGGAAGCGCGCCGGGCCGGGCGAGAGCTTCTGGCAGTACCGCCCCTACAGCTTCGGCGATTCGACGCAGCGCATCGACTGGCACAAGTCTGCCCGCTCCGACCGCGTGTATATTCGCGAGAATGAATGGGAGGCCGCCAACACGCTGTGGGTCTGGGCCTCGCCCTCCGTCTCGATGGATTTCAACTCGCATCTCGCCAAGGTGACGAAGCGCCAGCGCGCGCAGCTCCTGGCGCTGGCCAGCGCCTCGCTCGCGGTGCGCGCGCAGGAGCGGGTGAGTGCTCTGGGCTCGCCCTATGCGCCGGACCATGCGAGGAACCAGCTCGTCAAGATCGCCGGTTGGTTCCTGAAGGGAGAGGGAACGCCCTTGCCGAGCTTCATGCGCATGCCGCGCTTCTCGAGCGCGGTGCTGGCGGGCGACTTCTTCGATTCCATCCCGGACATCACACGGGCGGTGTCGCCCATCGCCGAGGCGGGTGTGAAGGGCCACATGGTGCAGGTGGTGGACCCCGCCGAGGAGACGCTGCCCTATTCCGGACGCGTCGAGTTCCACGAGATGGCGGGCCCCATCAAGTTCCTCTCGCCCAAGACCGAGACGCTGCGCGAGGCCTATGTGGAAAGGCTCGCGGGCCACCGCGCGGCGCTCCGCGACCTATGCAACAGGATCGGCTGGAGCTTCACGGTGCACCGCACCGACGAGTCGCCCACGGCAACGCTGCTGGCACTCCATGCGCTGATTTCGGGCGAGAGGGCCAGATGAATTTCCTCTCCGCCTTGAGCTTCACGACACCGCTGGCACTCGCCGCACTCCTGCTGCTGCCGGTCATCTGGTGGCTCCTGCGCTTCACGCCGCCGCGCCCCGAGACGGTGCGATTTCCGCCGATCCGCCTGCTCCTCGGCCTCGTGAGCCGGGAGGAGCAGCCAGACAAGACGCCGTGGTGGCTCCTGCTGCTCAGGCTGCTTGCCGCGGCACTGCTGATCCTTGCGGTGGCGCATCCGCTCTATGCGCCGGGCCGGGTGGGCACGCTGTCCGGCACGCCGCTCTTGCTGGTCGTCGACGACAGCTGGGCCGCCGCCCGCGACTGGGACAAGCGGGGCGAGGTGATGGACGAGATCCTGGACGGGGCTGCCGCCGCAGGGGCGCCGGTGACGCTCGCCACCACGACGCCGCAGCTTCGCCCGCAATCGCTCGAGCCCCAGGCCGCCGCCGATGCGGCGACCCGCGCGCAGGCGCTGGTGCCGCGCGCCATCGACCCCGACCGGGAGGCGCTTCTCGCAGCGCTCACCACGCGCTTCGCCAATCAGGCAGCGCCGCGCGTGATCTGGCTCACCGACGGCATCGACGACGGCAAGGCGCGGGCCTTCGCCGAGGGCCTGACGCGGCTTGGCACCGGCGGGGCGAGCGTCGAGGCGATCGTGCCGGAGGCCTCCGCCCTGCCGCTGGCGCTGGCCAACCCCGGCTTCACCGGCGGGCAGATCAAGGTGACGGCACTCAGGGCGCCGGGCGGGCCGGAACAGGTCGCGCGCGTGTCCGCCCGTGCGGGCAATGGCCGGAGCTTCGGCGAGGCGGAACTGAAATTCGCCGCCGGCGCCACCCGTGCAGAGGGTGCGATCGAGCTTCCTGTCGAACTCCGGAACGAGGTGGGCCGGCTCTCGATCGAGGGCGAGCGCAACGCCGCCGCCACCTTCCTGATGGACGACCGCTGGCGGCGGAAGACCGTGGGGCTGATGTCCGGCACTTCCGCCGAGACGGCGCAGCCGCTGCTCTCGCCGCTCTATTTCGCCTCGCGCGCGCTCGAGCCCTATGGCGAGATCTCGGAACCCGCCGACACGGCGGCACTCAAGAACCTGCTTGACCAGGG
>JADCDC010000273.1 GCA_020252385.1 Aestuariivirga sp. | reverse complement strand
GGTGATGGCGCCCAGCTGCTCGAGGCGCGCGGCGCCCGCGCGCTCCGCCGTACGCGCGATGATGGGTGCCAGGTCGCGCAGCACCTCGAGCCCCGCCGTCTGCCCGATGGGCACCAGCCGCACGGCAACGGAGGAGAGGCTTGCGGCAAAGCCCTGGAGATAGGCGAGCAGTGCCGCGTCGCGGTCAATGCCCATCGCCGCGCAGGCCGTGCCGGCGGCCACCGGATAGGCGATCTCGTCAGCATCGAGCACGGCCGGCGCGAAGACGCCCGCGGCAATGCGGAAGGCGCGGCCCAGCTGTGTGGTCTCGAGGTGGCGCTCGCGCGAGGTGGCAAGCGCCAGCGCCAGCGCGTTGAGCTGGCCCACGTCCTCCTCCCAGCAGCGCGCGAAGATCACCGCATCGTTCCAGCCGGACCCCCGCGTCACGAGATCGCCGATCCAGCCTTTCAGGTCTTCGGCGGTCTTCACCGTGCCGGTGTCGATGGCCCATTCGAGGCCGTGCGAATAGGCGAAGGCCCCGGTCGGGAAGGCGGGCGACATCCAGGTCAGCAGCAGCAGGAGCTGCGAGGCCTCAGTGCTCGTGCGCATGATAGGCGCCATGGGCGGGGGTGAAGGGTTCGGTCACCTCGCGCACCGTTGCGCCCAGCTGTTCCAGCATGGCGCGGATGATGCGGTCCCGGCGGAGCAGGATGCGGGCTTCATCGATCTGTGCGGCGAGGTGCCGGTTGCCGATGTGCCAGGCGAGCTCGACCAGGTGGCGCGCGTCACGCGCAGTCACCTCCATCAGCTCCTCCTCCGCCGCGACGACCCTGGCGACGCGCCCGTCCTCCAGCACCAGCCTGTCACCCTGTTCGAGATGCACGGGCTTCTCGAAATCGACGAGAATGTCCTCGCCATTGGCGAGCGTGATGCGCTTCCTCCGGATGTGGCGCTCATCCGCATCGAGCACGACGATGTCGAAGGGCTCATCGCTCAAGCTCTCCGCGCGGCGGTAGGATGTGGCGCGGAGCGTCATCAGTAGAGGAAGTAGCGCTGCGCCATGGGCAGCACCCTGGCGGGCTCGCAGGTGAGGAGCTCGCCATCGGCGCGCACCTCATAGGTCTCGGAATCGACCTCGATCACCGGCGTTGCGTCATTGTGGATCATCGAGGCCTTGGAGATGCCGCCGCGCGTGTTCGTCACCGCCACCATCTGCTTTGCCGTGCCGAGCCTGGCGTGCAGGCCATTCTCCAGCGCCGCCCGGCTCACGAAGGTGATGGAGGAATTGGTCATCAGCTTGCCGAAGCCCGCGAACATCGGGCGGTAGTGCACGGGCTGCGGCGTGGGGATCGAGGCGTTGGGATCGCCCATCGGGGCCGCCGCGATCGAGCCGCCCAGCAGCACCATCTCGGGCTTCACGCCAAAGAAGGCCGGGTTCCACAGCACGAGGTCGGCGCGCTTGCCGACTTCGATCGAGCCCACCTCATGCGCGATGCCCTGGGCGATCGCGGGGTTGATCGTATACTTCGCGACGTAGCGCTTGACGCGGGTGTTGTCGGCCGCGCCATCGCCGGGAAGGCTCCCACGCTGCACCTTCATCTTGTGCGCCGTCTGCCAGCAGCGGATGATGACCTCGCCCACCCGGCCCATGGCCTGGCTGTCGGAGGAGATCATCGAGATCGCGCCCATGTCGTGCAGGATGTCCTCCGCCGCGATCGTCTCCTTGCGGATGCGGCTTTCGGCGAAGGCGATGTCCTCCGGTATGCGGGGGCTCAGGTGGTGGCACACCATCAGCATGTCGAGGTGCTCGGCCACGGTGTTCACCGTGTAGGGCCGCGTCGGGTTGGTGGAGGAGGGCAGCACGTTGGCGAGCCCCGCCACCTTGATGATGTCCGGCGCATGGCCGCCGCCCGCACCCTCGGTGTGGAAGGTGTGGATGGTGCGCCCCTTGAAGGAGGCAATCGTCTGCTCGACGAAGCCCGACTCGTTCAGCGTATCGGTGTGGATCGCCACCTGCACGTCATGCTGGTCGGCAACGGCCAGGCAGTTGTCGATGGCGCCGGGCGTCGTGCCCCAGTCCTCATGCAGCTTGAGGCCGCAGGCGCCCGCCAGGATCATCTCCTCGAGCGGGGCGGGAAGGGAGGCGTTGCCCTTGCCCATGAAGCCAATGTTCATCGGGAAGGCATCCGCCGCCTCGATCATGCGCATGGTGTGCCAGGCGCCGGTGCAGGTGGTGGCGAGTGTCCCGTGCGCGGGGCCGGTGCCGCCGCCCAGCATGGTGGTGACGCCCGAATGGAGCGCCTCCTCGATCTGCTGGGGTGCGATGAAATGGATGTGGCAGTCGATGCCGCCCGCCGTCAGGATGCGGCCCTCGCCCGCGATGATCTCGGTCGAAGGGCCGATGATGAGGGTGACGCCCGGCTGCGTATCGGGGTTGCCGGCCTTGCCGATGGCGGCGATGCGTCCCTCCTTGAGGCCCACGTCCGCCTTGTAGATCCCGGTGTGGTCGACGATCAGCGCGTTGGTGATCACCGTGTCGAGCGCACCCTCGGCGCGCGTCGCTTGGGATTGGCCCATGCCGTCGCGGATCACCTTGCCGCCGCCGAACTTCACCTCCTCGCCATGGACGGTGAAGTCCTTCTCCACCTCGATGAAGAGTTCGGTGTCGGCGAGCCGCACCCGGTCGCCCACCGTCGGGCCATACATCGCGGCATAGGTGGCGCGTGGAATTCTTGCCATGTCAGAGCGCCCCCATGATCTTCTGCTGGAAACCGTAGATGCGGCGAAGGCCGCCGATCGGCACCAGCGTCACCTCGCGGCGCTGGCCGGGCTCGAAGCGCACGGCGGTGCCCGCCGCGATGTCCAGCCGGTAGCCCCTCGCCTTGTCGCGGTCGAAGCGCAGCGCCTCGTTGGTCTCGTGGAAATGATAGTGCGAACCGACCTGGATCGGCCGGTCGCCGGTGTTCGCCACCTCAAGGGTGATCGTCGCCGCACCCTTGTTGAGTTCGATGTCGCCGTCCTTGGTGATCACTTCGCCGGGTATCATGTCTGGCGCTCCTATCGGATGGGCTGGTGGACGGTGACGAGCTTGGTGCCGTCCGGGAAGGTCGCCTCGACCTGCACCTCATGGATCATCTCGGCGATGCCTTCCATCACCTGCGCGCGGGTGACGACATGGGCGGCCGAGTCCATCAGCTCCGCGACACTCTTCCCGTCGCGGGCCCCCTCGATGACATAGTCGGTGATGAGCGCCACCGCCTCCGGATGATTGAGCTTCACCCCGCGTTCCAGCCGCCGCCGGGCGACCATCGCTGCCATGCTGACGAGCAGCTTGTCCTTTTCGCGTGGGGTCAGCTGCATGACTTCTCCTCAGAATGACCAAGTTTTGGGCAACGAAGCGCCCTCCGCCAGCAGCGTCAGTGCTGGAATCAAGGACTTGCGCAGCTCGAACCCGTCTCTGGCGGAAAACCTTGCAACCAGCTTGCCAGACCAGGCGCTGGCAGCGCCGCCTGCACCGATCGCCGCGCGCGCGGCCTCCAGCATGTCCTCGGCCCGGGGGGAGACCAGGACCAGCGTGGCGAAGGCGCGCCCTGTGCCCAGGGTCGCGGCACTCTCCGGCGGCGGGCCGTCGAAGGCGATGTCGTCGGCGAAGACCAGCCGTCCGGCCTGGCTGATGCGCCAGCGGTCATGGAGCCTCGCCCGCCGTACCCGCTCGCCCATCGCCTCGCGCCCGAGGATCACCGATTCGACCGCCAGCAGGCGGGTGTCATGCGCCAGATCGGCCGTGATGCGGCGGGTGAGAGCCGCGCCGTCGAACAGGATCGTCTCCTGCGGCAGCCACATGAGCGTGGCGCCTGCCCCGGCGGTGAGCGTGACATCGACATCCGCAGGGGGCCCGAGCGAGCGGTAGACGCGCTCGGCGGCCTGCGAGGTGACGGTGAGCCTTGCATTCTCTTCCGCGCCGATGGTGAAGGCGAAGCGGTCACCCCCGGCGAGCCCGCCCCCGGTGTTGATGAGGATCGCCTCCCGGCTGCCCGCCGGGATGCGCACCTTGGCGGAATAGGCCTCGCGCATCCGTCTCAGCCCATGGGCTCCCATGGTGAGCAGAATCTCGCCCTCCGAACGCTGGTGGCGGATGGGCGCAGCCGTCATGTCAGCCATTCCCTTCTCCCGTTGCGCAGCAATGGGAGAAGGTGCCCGGAGGGCGGATGAGGGCCTCGTTCCGCGAGTCCCGATGCCGAACCATGCCCTCATCCGGCCTGTCGGCCACCTTCTCCCATCCTTCGGACGGGAGAAGGGAAAAGTGGCGGCCGTTCGGGCTCATCCCAGCTTCTCCGGCTTCGGCCCGCCATAGGCCCAGTCGAGCAGTTCGATCGTGTGGAGGATCGGGATCGCGGTGCCGAGCCCGATCTGGGTGATGCAGCCGATGTTGCCGGTTGCGATGGCTTCCGGCGCAAGAGACTCGATATTGGCCACCTTGCGGTCGCGGAGCTTCGTGGCGATTTCCGGCTGAAGGATGTTGTAGGTGCCGGCGGAGCCGCAGCACAGGTGGCCCTCCGGCACGTCCATCACGGTGAAGCCCGCCCGCCGTAGGAGCCGCTGCGGCTCCGTCTTCAGCTTCTGGCCATGCTGCATGGAACAGGCGGAATGATAGGCGAGCTTCAGCCCGCCCTGGCCCTCCGGCAGGTCCTGCGCCAGCAGGAACTCGCTCACGTCCTTCGCCTTGGCGCTGATGGCGCGCGCCTTCTCCGCATAGGCGGGATCAAGCCGCAGCATGTGGCCATAGTCCTTGATGGTGGTGCCGCAGCCCGAGGCGGTGATGATCACCGCATCGACCTCGGCCTTCGTCCACTGGTCGATCGAGCGGCGCGCACGGGCGAGCGCATCCTCTTCCAGTCCCAAGTGGTGGGTGAGCGAGCCGCAGCACGCCTCCTCGCCCGACACCACCACCTCGAAGCCCAGCCGCGTCAGGAGCCTGATGGTGGCGGCGTTGATGCCGGGGTCCAGCACGCTCTGCACGCAGCCCATCAGCAGCGCGACGCGGCCCTTCCTCTCGCCTTGCGCTGGATAAGTGCCGGGCTGGCCGAAGGGCTCGGGCGTGGGCATCGCCTTCGGGACGAGGCCCAGAAGTGCTGCGATGCGGGTGGCTCCGAGTGACTTCGCCACGGGGGCGAGCGGTGACGCGAGCTTCGCGCCGATCAGCGACAGGCGGAACAGCTGGGGCCGCGGCATGGTGTAGGCCAGCACGCTCCTCAGCAGCCGCTCGAAGGGCGGGCGGCGGTAGGTCTCCTCCACATGGGCGCGCGCCTCGTCGATCAGGTGCATGTAGTTGACGCCCGAGGGGCACGTCGTCATGCAGGACAGGCAGGAGAGGCAGCGGTCGAGGTGCTTGACCGTCTCGGGTGTGGCGGGCTCTCCGGACTCCAGCATGTTCTTGATCAGGTAGATGCGGCCCCTGGGGCTGTCGAGCTCGTCGCCCAGCAGCACATAGGTCGGGCAGGTGGCGGTGCAGAAGCCGCAGTGCACGCATTTGCGCAAGATGGTGTTGGCCTCCGCGATGCGCGGTGTGGCGAGTTGTTCGGCGGTGAAATTCGTCTGCATCAGAGGCCCCGATACATGCGGCCGGGATTGAGGAGATGGCGCGGGTCGAAGGAGTCCTTGACGCGCGCCGTCAGCGCGGCGAGTGCCGCGGGCTGCGGCTCGAACACGTCGACCGCGCCGCGCGCCGCCTCGGGCGCGCGGATCAGCGTGGCGTGGCCGCCCCGCATGGCGCCGCGCACCAGTGCGGCGGAGGCATCCTGGGAGGAGGGCACCTCGATCCACACGAGGCCGCCCGCCCAGTCGAACAGGTAGCGGAGATCGGTCTTCTCCCGAAGCTTCCGGATGATGGCGGGCGCTTCCGACGGCGTCACCGAGAGCCGCCACAGCGGATGGCGCGCATTCTCGGCGAACATCTGGCCGTCGCGGATCGCCCGCCAGGTGGCGGCGGAGCTCTTGGCGGCCATCACCTCGACCGGTTGCTGCAACAGTTTCGCCAGCGCATCGCGGCGGTAGGCGACGGAGGCCGCGATGCCCTCGAGCCTGAGATAGACCGCCTCGCCCGGCACATGCGCCGCCGCCGAGACTTCGCAGGGCGACTGCATGGCAAGGCTCATGGCGGCGACCGCCGCCTGATCGTCGAGGCCGGTGAGCGCCACCGTCTCCTCCGTCTCAGGCGCAGGCAGCACCTTGAGGATCACCGAGGTCAGCGCGGCCAGCGTTCCATAGGAGCCGGTCAAGAGCTTCGGCAGGTCATAGCCCGTCACGTTCTTCACCACCCGGGCGCCGGCCTTGAACACGTCGCCAGCACCCGTCACCCCGCGCACCCCCAGAATGTGGTCGCGCACCGCGCCGGCCTTCAGGCGGCGCGGGCCCGAGAGATTGCAGGAGACGAGGCCACCGAGCGTGCCGTTGTGGGCGCTGCCAAGGAGGGCGGACCAGTCCGGCGGCTCGAAGGCCAGTTGCTGGCCACGCGCCCCGATCAGCGCCTCGACGTCGGAGAGCTTCGTTCCGGCACCCGCCTCGAGGATCAGCTCCTCCGGCTCATAGGCGATGATGCCCGCAAAGCCCGACAGGTCGAGCGTTGCCGCCGCCTGCACCGGGCGGCCAAGGCCCCGGCGCGTGCCGGTGCCGACGATCTCCACGGGTGCCTCGAGATCGCGCAGGGCTTCCGACAGCTCACTTTCGCTGGCGGGCTTCACGGCACTGCTCATCAGAACCTCGGAATGTCCGCGAAGGGCAGCTTGCCGCCCCTGACATGCATGCGGCCCAGTTCGGCGCAGCGGTGCAGCACCGGGAACACCTTGCCGGGGTTGAGCAGGCCCTTGCCGTCGAAGGCGCATTTGACGCGCATCTGCTGGGCGAGGTCGGTTTCCGAGAACATCTCGGGCATCAGGTCGCGCTTCTCGATCCCCACCCCGTGCTCGCCGGTCAGCACGCCGCCGACCTTGACGCAGAGCCTGAGGATGTCGGCGCCGAACTTCTCCGCCCGGTCGAGCTCGTCGGGGTCGTTGGCGTCGAACAGGATCAGCGGGTGGAGGTTGCCGTCGCCCGCGTGGAAGACGTTGGCCACTCTGAGGCGATGCAGCTTCGAGAGTTCCGCCATGCCCTGCAGCACGTCGGGCAGGCGCTTCCGGGGGATGGTGCCGTCCATGCAGAGATAGTCGGGCGAGATGCGGCCCACCGCCGGGAAGGCCGCCTTGCGGCCGGCCCAGAACAGCAGTCGCTCCTCCTCGGAATTCGAGATGCGCAGTGTGGAGGAGCGGTTGGCCTTCGCGATCTCGGAGACGCGGGCGATCAGCTGGTCGACCTCGACCTTGGGCCCGTCGAGTTCGACGATCAGCAGCGCCTCGACGTCGAGCGGGTAGTCGGCGCGCACGAATTCCTCGGCCGCGTGGATCGCCGGACGGTCCATCATTTCCATGCCGCCGGGGATGATGCCGGCCGAGATGATGTCGGCCACGCATTTCCCTGCGTCCTCGCTGGTCGGAAAGCCCACCAGCACGGCGCGCGCCGTCTCCGGCTTCTGCAAGATGCGCACGGTGACCTCGGTGACGACCCCTAAGAGGCCCTCGGAGCCGGTCATGATCCCCATCAGGTCATAGCCCTCGCTGTCCAGGTGCTTGCCGCCCAGCCGGATGACCTCGCCGGTCACCAGCACCATCTCGAGTCCCAGCACGTTGTTGGCGGTGAGGCCGTATTTGAGGCAGTGCACGCCGCCTGAATTCTCCGCCACGTTGCCGCCGATGGTGCAGGCGATCTGGGAGGAAGGGTCGGGCGCGTAGTAGAAGCCCCTGTGCTCCACCGCCTTGGTGATGGCGAGGTTGGTCACACCCGGCTGCACCACCGCGCAGCGGTTCGCGTAATCGATCTCGAGCACGCGGTTGAACTTCGAAAGCCCCAGCAGGATGCCGTCGGCCAGGGGCAGCGCTCCGCCTGAGAGCGAGGTTCCCGCCCCGCGCGGGACGACCTTGACGTCATTGTCATGTGCGTAACGAAGGACGGCGGACACCTGCTCCGTGGTCTCCGGCAGAACCACGACGAGCGGCATCTGCCGGTAGGCGGTGAGGCCGTCGGTCTCGAAGGCGCGCATCTCGACCGGCGCCTCGATCACGCCCTCCCCGGGAACGATGCGACGCAGCGCCGCTGCGATTTCGGCCCGGCGGGCCATGACTCCTGCATCGGGAACAGGCATTGTGAGCATGAAGTGATCTTTTCTGCTTCAGAAACGTTCAACGACATTGAGTAAACTCTCGATCACTTGGCTTTGCAACGAAAGAACACCGGAGTTAGACATGAGGAAACCGACGATTGCCTTGCTTGCCCTCCTGGCCCTTCCCACCGCCGCCATGGCACAGACGGCGGGCGATGCCGCCAAGGGCGAGAAGGTCTTCGCCAAGTGCAAGGCCTGCCACGTGGTCGATGCCGAGACCAACCGCGTGGGCCCCCATCTCAAGGGATTGATCGGGCGCAACGTCGCCTCGGTCGACAAGTACAAGTATTCCGAGGCGATGCTCGAATTCGCCAAGACCAATCCGGTGTGGACGGAAGAACTCTTCCTCAAGTACATCGAGAACCCGAGGGGCATGATCCCCAAGACCAAGATGGTGTTCCCGGGTCTCAAGAAGGAAGACGAGCGCGCCGACATCCTGGCCTACCTCAAGACCAAGATGTGACGTGACGCCTAACACCCTTGCGGGCGGTGACGGGGACTGGCAAAACCCCGCCTCGTCTCCGCCCCTGAGGTTCCATGCCTGAAAGCTCCCCGCGCGTCGGCCTGTTCGTCACCTGCCTGGTCGATATGTTCCGGCCCTCCGTCGGCTTCGCAGCGGTCAAGCTGCTGGAGGATGCCGGCTGCACGGTCGAGGTGCCCGACGCCCAGACCTGCTGCGGCCAGCCCGCCTTCAACTCCGGTGACCGGGCGGATGCCGCAGCAATTGCCCTTGACGTCATCGCCGCCTTCAAGGGCTTTGACTATGTGGTGGCGCCGTCCGGCTCCTGCGGCGGCATGATCGTCAAGCACTATCCCGAACTCTTCGAGCCCGGCACGGCGGATCATGAGGCGGCGGTCGCACTGGCGGGCCGCACCCATGAACTCGTCTCCTTCCTCACCCGCATCATGAAGGTCGAGAGGGTCGAGGCCCAGTTCCCGGCGCGCGCCACCTATCATGACTCCTGCTCAGGCCTGCGCGAGCTTGGCATCAAGCAGGAGCCGCGCAAGCTCCTTGCCTCGGTGGCGGGCGTCTCGCTGCGTGAGATGACGGATGCGGAGGTCTGCTGCGGCTTCGGCGGCACCTTCTGCGTCAAGTATCCCGGCATCTCGGACAAGATGCTGGAAAAGAAGCTGAAGCACATCGAGGCCACCGGCGCCGACACGCTGATCGCGGGTGACCTGGGCTGCCTCATGAACATGGCGGGCAAGCTCAAGCGCCAGGGCTCCGCCATCAAGGTGCGCCACGTGGCCGAGGTGCTGGCGGGCGACTATGGAACGCCACCGATCGCGGAGGCCGAATGAACGACCTGTCGACCACCACATTCCCCGAGAACGTCGCGAAGGCCCTGTCCGACGGACAGCTGCAATATGCCATGACGGAGACGGGGCCGCGCTTCATCCAGAAGCGCGCCAAGGCGCGCGACGCGCTTCCCGAATTCGATGCGCTGCGCGACCAGGCGCGCGACATCAAGGACCATGTGCTGGCCCACCTCGACCTCTACCTCGAGCGCTACGAGGCGAAGGTCAGGGAGTCGGGCGGGCACGTCCACTGGGCCGACACCGCGGATGAGGCGCGCGCCGCCATCCTGGCGATCTGCCGCAAGGCAGGTGCGAAGATCGTCACCAAGGGCAAGTCGATGATCTCGGAGGAGATCGAGCTCAACCAGCATCTGGAGCAGAACGGCATCGCACCGGTCGAGACCGACCTCGGCGAATATCTGATCCAGATCCGCAAGGAGCGGCCC
>JADCDC010000272.1 GCA_020252385.1 Aestuariivirga sp. | reverse complement strand
TGCGCGATGTCGGCCGCGTTCTCTCCATGAGCTACGGGCAGGTCGACAAGCTGTGCAAGTTGGTGCCGCAGAACCCGGCAAATACTGTGACGCTCGACAAGGCGATTGCCGACGAACCGCGGCTTCGCGAGGCGGCCGAACAGGACGAAATCGTCGCCCGCATGCTGACAATTGCTCAAAAGCTTGAAGGGTTGTATCGGCACGCCTCCACACACGCTGCAGGTGTCGTGATCGGCGACCGTCCGCTCGTTGAGCTCGTTCCATTGTATCACGATCCGAAAACGGCAATGCCCATGCCGGCAACCCAGTTCAACATGAAATATGTCGAGAAGGCCGGGCTGGTGAAGTTCGACTTTCTGGGCCTCAAGACGCTGACGGTGATCGAGAAGGCGCAGAACCTGATCCGCGTGAAGGAACCCTCCTTCGACATCAACCACATTCCCTACGACGATCCGAAGACCTACGAGATGCTGGGCCATGGCGACACGGTGGGCGTGTTCCAGCTCGAAAGTTCAGGCATGCGCGACGTGCTTCGCAAGATGCGGGCCGACCGGATCGAGGACATCATCGCCATCGTCGCCCTCTATCGCCCGGGCCCCATGGACAACATCCCGCGCTTCATCGCCTGCAAGAAGGGCGAGGAGGAGCCGGACTATCTCCATCCGCTGATCGAGCCGATCCTGAAGGAGACCTATGGCATCATGGTCTACCAGGAGCAGGTGATGCAGATCGCCCAGGTGCTCTCCGGCTATTCGCTGGGCGAGGCCGATCTCCTGCGCCGCGCCATGGGCAAGAAGATCAAGGCGGAGATGGATGCGCAGAAGGAGCGCTTCGTCTCGGGCGCCGTGCAGAAGCAGGTCGATGCCGGGCAGGCCGACTACATCTTCGAGCTCGTGCAGAAATTCGCGGGTTACGGCTTCAACAAGTCGCATGCCGCGGCCTATGCGGTGGTCTCCTACCAGACCGCCTGGCTCAAGGCCAATCACCCGGTCGAGTTCCTCGCCGCCTCGATGACGCTCGACATGGGCAACACCGACAAGCTCATGCTGTTCCGGCGCGAGGCGCAGCGCATGAACGTTCGCGTGATCCCGCCCTCCGTCAACCAGAGCGGCGTCGATTTCGCGGTGGTGAACGGCCAGATCCTCTATTCGCTCGCGGCCCTGAAGAACGTCGGCGCCGGCGCCATCGAGCACATCGTGGCGGCAAGAGCTGAGGGCGGCCCGTTCCGCTCGCTCGGTGATTTCGCGCGCCGCATTGATGGCCGCGTCGTCAACAAGCGCGCCTTGGAAAGCCTCGCCAAGGCCGGCGCCTTCGATGCCTTGAACCCTAACCGCGCGCAGGTGCTGGACGCGGTCGAGTCGATCCTCGCCATGGCCAACCGCACGGCCAGTGCCGCCCAGGCGGGCCAGAACGATCTCTTCGGCGGCATGGCCAGCACCGCGGATGAGCTCGTCCTGCCGCGGCGCGATGCCTGGCTCCCCATGGACAAGCTGGCGCAGGAGTTCGAGGCGGTGGGCTTCTATCTCTCCGGCCATCCGCTGGACGATTACATGAAGCCCCTGCAGAAGCTCTCGGTCGATACCTGGCAGAGCTTCCACGAAAAGGCGCTCACCAAGGGGGCCCGCGCCGCGAAGCTCGCCGGCACCGTCACCCACCGCCAGGAGCGGCGCTCGAAATCCGGCAACAAGTTCGCCTTCGTCGGCTTCTCCGATCCCACCGGCCAGTTCGAGGCGATCTGCTTCTCCGACACGCTCGCCGCCGCCCGAGACCTGCTCGAGCCCGGCAACGCGGTCATCGCCCGCGTCGAGGCCGATGTCGAGGGCGAGGAGGTCAAGCTCAGGCTCCAGGGTGTCGAGATGCTCGACAAGGCGACGGCCCAGATGGTGGCGGGCCTCGAGATCTTCGTGCGTGACGCGAAGCCCCTGGACTCGATCGCCCAGCGCCTCACCAACGGCGGCAGGGCCCCCGTCCGCCTCGTCGTCATGATGGACAAGGGCCGCGAGGTGCATGTCAACCTCGGCAGCAAGTTCACCGTCACCCCGCAGATCAAGGGCGCCATCAAGGCCATCGCGGGCGTCGTCGACGTGCAGGACCTGTAGCCCAAGTTCGATCGTCGGGCTCGACGGAAATCCGAAGCAGGTGCCAGCCTTCGTGACGCGACAGGGTCGTTGATTCTGGTCAATGAGACGGGTGGCGGATTGCTGATATAGGGCCATTCATTCAGGGCCGGAGTAACTCTTTGTGAAAAAGAGCATATGCGTGGTGGGGAATGCGCCCCTTGGGGTGGATTTCAGTGATCTGGTTGACAACTCGGCGGTCGTTTATCGGATCAACGACTGCAAGAATTATGACGGCCTCAGTGGTCAGAAGACCGATATCGTTCTCATCAATAACCTGGGCGACTCGGTTCCGCGTTACCTTGTTGAGAAGCCATTCTTGAACAAGGAAATATGCGCAAAGTCGGAAAAGTTCGTCATTGTCAGAGATCATGAGGTTCATAGGCAATTTCTGATCTCGACCAATCAGCAGCGCTTTCTTCCCATGATCGAAGACCAAACCACGAGCATCATACTTGAGAACAAGATTCCGCTGAACAAGGTCGTGAGGTATTCGGGAAAATTCAATCTGCGAGTATTCAACACTCTGCTTGATGTCAGGGCCAAGGAGAGGATTTCGGACGAACTGTTCATCATGCCGAGTACGGGAATGTTTGCGATACTGCACGCGCTGACGCGTTGGCGAAGCCATGGCTTTGAAATCAATCTGATCGGGTTCGCGTTCTCCGGATGGGGAGGTCATCCATGGTCGTGTGAGAAGAAACTATGCAGCGACTTGCATGACGGGAATCATGTCGTCTGGCACAGGACCGCAAGGCCTGACGAAGATGCACCAGGCGCAGCCTAGCGGGGAGGCAGGCTGAGGGGGCCTCTCCTGCCTCGCGCGTCCGGCCCTGCCTCAGAGATCGTCCAGCGTCACCGTCAGCCGGTGCGAGCCGTCGGGGAGGATCGTCTCGGTCACGTGGTCGGCGATCCGCCGGATCAGCGCCACGGCGAGCTGCACCGAAACGGCCTCCTCGTCGGCGTCGATGTCCACGGCCCCGCCGGATGACAGCGCCATGGCGGCAGCACCCTTCCACGTCATCTCGAGGGTGAGCGAGATCTCGTCGTAATGCGCGGTCACGTGGACAGGCCTGTTGGTGAGGTTGGGTGCGGCCTCGCCAAACTCCTCCAGCACGTCGTCGGCGCGGTCGATCAGCTGGGTGCGCGCCACCCACAGCCTGCCATTGGCCGCGATCCACTCCTTGAGCGGCTGGGCGCCGCGCGAGGGATCCCAGGTCATGCCGACGCTGCGCTTGACGCCGATGCGGAACAGCGCGGCGAGCACGATCGCCACCGTGACGCAGGCGAGAAG
>JADCDC010000271.1 GCA_020252385.1 Aestuariivirga sp. | reverse complement strand
CCACGCCACCGCCATCACGCGGATGGTGCCGTTGAAGGCGGGGATCTCGAAGTCGACCGAGGCGGTGCCGTCCTCCGCCACCTTGACGATGCCGGAATAGAAGGCGAGCGGCTTCTGGGTCGGCGGGGGCGCGTTGAAGCCAGCGCCGCCATCACCGCCGGAGCGCAGCTTGCCGCGCTCGCCCTGCATGCCGTCGATCAGCAGGCCGTAGATGTCACGCAGGTCCGCGGCAAGCCGCTTCTGGTCGTAGTAGAACTTCTCGGGCGCCGGGGGATCGTAGCGCGTGAGGTTGAGAATGCCGACGTCCACCGCGGCGATGGTGACGAAGGCTTCCTCGCCCGCCGCGAGGTTGCCGACCTTCACCGGCACGGTGAGGCGATTGCGGGGCTTCGTCATCTCGGGTGTCGAGAGTGTGACGTCGAGGGTGCGCTGGGCGCGGTCGATGCCGAACCAGGCAACGCCCATGGCGCGGGACGGCATGCGCTTGGCGGCGACATCCATCGGCTTGTAGAGGCTCGCCAGCACATAGGCGCCCGTGCCCCAGCCCTGGCCCACGGTGAAGGGAATGGTGATGCCACCCTCGGGCACATCGACCTCGCGCGTTTCGAGGAGCTTCTCGCCCACGATCTGCACCGTGGCCTTGCCGGCGTAGCGCGCCTCGATCTTGAGGTTCAGCGTGTCGCCCGTCTTCACATCCGTGCGGTCAAGCGCGAGGTTGAGCGTGTCGGGCGTGTCGGAGCTTGCTGACTGGCCGCCATAGTAACCGGCCTCGAAGTCGATCGACACCGGCGTCATGCCAGCAGCACCGATCTCCAGGCGGTATTCGCCCCAGGACAGGGTCTGGGCGAAGGCCGTGAGTGAGGAGGCCCCGATGTCGAGCGTGCCGTTGGCGAGCTTGGTGGAGCGGGTGATCGCCTCCCAGCGCCAGGAGCCATCGCTGTTGAACCACTGCCAGTCGCGCGTCAGGCGCTTCAGCGTCCAGCCGGCGCCGGTGGCCGCGACCTGTTTGCCATCGGCATCGAGTGCGACGACGCTGAAGCTCGCGGGCTGGCCCTCAGGCGCGGAGCCTCCCTCGAAATTCGCCTTGATGGCGAGCATCGGCTGGGTGGCGGCGATGGGAAGGCTCACGGTGCGCTCCACCGCGCGCCCGCCCGGCTCGCGCAGGCGGACGGCGACGTCGGCCTTGAGCGGACGGGTGGTGACGGGAAGCTCGGGAAGCGCGATCTCGAGATCGGCGCGGCCATCGATGTCGGTCTGCGGCAGGCCATCCGCCGTCACCTGGATGGTGTCGGGCGTTTCGTCCATGAGGCCGAAGCGGTAGTCCTTCCAGGCGGGGAAGGGCGTGGGA
Source organism: Aestuariivirga sp. (assembly GCA_020252385.1). Lineage (GTDB taxonomy): Bacteria > Pseudomonadota > Alphaproteobacteria > Rhizobiales > Aestuariivirgaceae > Aestuariivirga. Next base: position 1,319 of record JADCDC010000271.1, on the reverse strand, counting down.
TCGGCGGTGACTGCCACATTGGCCTCAAGATCGAGGCCCGCGGCGGGTGCGCCGAAGAGATATCGGCCGTTGACCTCCAGCATCAGGCCCTCGGCGGGCGTGACGCGCGCCGTCTTGGAGGTGAGGTCGAACTCGATGCGGTCGGGGATGTAGTCCTCGACCAGGAAGGAGGTCTCGCCCACGGGTGCGGCGTTGGGATCGGTCAGCGCCTTGATGCGCCAGGTGCCGCCTTGCGCGCCGGGTGCAATCGCGAAGCTGTGGCTGTAGCCGCCCGCTCCCTTGTCATCCAGCGCCTGGCGCAGATAGGAAACGCCGTCCGGACGCTCGACCACAAGGGTGAGCGGTGTTCCCGGCATGGCGTTGGCCTGATCGTCGCGTAGCAGCACGGTGGCGTGCACCGTCTCGCCGCGGCGGTAGACGCCGCGCTCGGCATAGACGAAGGCATCGACCGGGCCCGGTGCGGCGCGGCCTTCCACGCCACGGTCGGTGAGGTCGAAGGCGGGCTGGCTGAGGTCGATGAAGCTGTAGTCGCCGTCGGCCGTGCGGGCGACCAGCAGGGCGGGTGCTGCGCCACCTTCGCCCTTCATCAGGCCGGCATCGAGGACGAGCCTGCCCGATTGATCGCTCGTGCCTTCGGCCAGCACCTCGTTGTTGCGGGCGATGAGCCGGATGCTGGCGCCGGCCACGGGTTGGGCGGTGGCGATCGAGCGCACGGAGGCATGGAGGCCGTCCTTGGCGCTCATGGTGGAAAGGCCGAGATCAGAGACCACGAACCACTGCGTCGCCACGGCCTGCCAGCTTTCGGCCTCGCGCGCAGCGGGTTCCGCCGTCAGCACGTAGAGGCCGGGCTCGAGCTTGCCCATCGCCTCGTCCACGGGGATGGCGGTGGTGACGTCCTTGTTGAGCTCGGAGGGTGTTTCGACGACACCCGACCACACGAGGTTGCCCTTCTGGCTGGCGATCTCGCTCGCGCTGTAGCCGCTGATCTGGGTGCGGAAGTCGGAAGAGAGCACGCTGCCGATCAGGTTGCGGTCGCCGATGCGGTAGAGCGAGAGCTTCGCCTCCTTGCTGTTGACGGAGATGAGCGGAATGCCGCTCTGGCCGGTGCGCGGCAGCACATAAGCATTGCCGCTGAAGCGCACCGAGGGGCTCCGGTCACGCACGTAGAACTCGAAGCGGAAGTCCTTCGCCGTCGAATCGTCGGTGGCGGCGGGAAGGCCCTGGCGCGCGGTGATGACATAGCGTTCGCCATAGGCGAGGCCCTCGACGCAGAGGCGCGTTCCCTCCGCCGTGACCGCCGCGACGGGGCCGGGCTCCTG
>JADCDC010000270.1 GCA_020252385.1 Aestuariivirga sp. | reverse complement strand
GCACACATCGAGCAGGTAGAAGGCGATGTGGTCCGCGTCGATCTCGTGGTAGCCGAAGCTGTCGCCGCCAAGTTCGGTCGATGGGACAAGCAGCCATTCGGTGCGCGGGTCCGCCTGCCGCGGTTCGGGCAGGATGGACATGACGTAGTTGGCGGCCTCCGCCAGTTCCTCCGACAGGCGCTTCTGCGTGCGCTGCAGTTCGAGATTGCTTTCCGCAAGCTGGTCCTCGACCGCCTCGCCATGCTCGATCGTTGCCTGGTAGAGCAAGGTGAGGTCGTCGAACTCAGCCCTGACGCGGGCCAGTTCCTCTTCCATTGCCGCCAGGCGCGCCGCGACGTCGGACGCAGCGCCCGTGGCTGGGATCTCGCGCGTCACGCTCAGCCGAGGGCGGCGCGCGCCTGGTCCACGCTGTCGTGCAGACCGAAGATCGAATCGAAGCCGCTGACGGCAAGCACTTCCTTCACATTGGCGCGCGCGCAGGCGATGGTGAGCCCGCCGCCGGCGGCCTTGGCTTTCTTCGCCGTCGTCAGGATGACGCGGAGGCCCGCGGACGAGATGTAGTCGAGATCGGACGCGTCGATCACCACCTTCTTCGGGCCGGAGTCCAAGAGGGCGATCGCCTCGTCCTCGAAGCCCTTGGCGTTGCTGCTGTCGATGCGGCGCGACGGCTTGAGGATCAGGCTGCCGTCGATCACTTCATGGTTCAGATTTGTCACTTCATTCGTCTCCCTGTTGTGGCAGATTAGGCTGCCTTCAGTCGCATTTCCATATTCACGCGGTTGAACCGGCCATCATGTCTGTAGCCGAGACTGTCCATTGAGGCCTTGACGATGCTGATGCCGAGGCCGCCGATCCGGCGCTGCTCGATGTCTCCAGACGGCAGTTCGACATCTGCCTGAAACGGATCGAAGGGCGGGCCGTCGTCGATGAGTTCCGCCTTGAGAGCGCCGTCCGCGTGCTCCACGATCAGCCGGATCGTGCCGCCGCTGCCGCCGGCAAAGCCGTGCGAGATGATGTTGGTGATGAGTTCGTCGAGTGCCAGGCAGAAGCGCAGCGCCTGCTCCCGCGGAATGCCATGCTGAGCGCTGAACTCCTCGAGGCTGTCGATGACGCGGGCAACTTCCTGAACGTCGTTCGCCAGCGACATGTCAAGATGGCCTGCCAATCCGAGCCCCTTCCGAACACAATGCGTCTCAGCGGTTACGCAACTCCTCATTGGCGGTCAAGCCCGGAGAGCGCGGCAGGGGAAAGTTGACTGCAAAAATGAGGATACCGCTTCGCCAGAAGACTTGTTAGAGTGCTTGGGCGCAGGCCTCCGCCGCGCTCACATCTTTTTGGTTGGGGGGAACACCATGCTGACAGTTCCGGAGGAGTTTCTCCTTCTCACGCTCAAGGACGAGGACGGCGGTTTCGTCGACATACCGCTCGAATATCAGCGCGCCGGCTTCCTCGGCGCCGCGATCATGGAACTCGCCCTGCAGGGGCGCCTCGACAGTGATCTTGATCGCGTCTGGGTTGTTGACAAGACCCCGACTGGCGATGCCTCGCTGGACCCGGTTCTGGCAAGGCTCTCGGCCCCCGAATTCGACAGCCATGCCGACAACCTGATCAATCAGCTGATCGAACTTGGCGACGAGGTGCGCGCCAAGGCGCTGACGCGGCTGTGCGACAAGAAGATCCTGGTCGAGACCGAGGGCAGGCTCCTGTGGTTCCTCAAGACCAGGCGCTATCCGGCAATCGATGGCAAGGAAATCCGCGAAGTGAAGCTCAGGCTGATCGAGGTTCTGCTGCGCGACGGGCTGCCGGACCCGCGCGACGTTTGCCTGATGTCGCTGGCCGAAACCTGCGGCATCATCCGCCAGATCGTGCCGGCCTCGGAACTGAAAGTGGCGCGTGAGAAGATCGCCAAGTTCTCCAAGATGGAACTCATCGGCCAGAACGTGAACCACTATATCGAGATCTTCGAGCGCGCCATGGCCATGGCCACGCCGGCTCATATGTGAGGGCGGCGCTGGCGCCTCGCGTCAGCGCTCCACCTTGTTCAGGTCGGCCTGCATGTCGCGGGTGCGCTCCATCGTCAGGAAATCGAGCGTCATCGGCAGGCCGAGTTCGATCGACGGCGCGTGCTGCACGCCGACGGTGACGCCATTGGGTGCCGCGGCCAGGAGATGTCCGCCCCTGGTGCGATCCTCCGTGATGAAGTGCAGATGAAGCCCCGGAAGATGAACCCCGCTGAGGAACGTGGGCGTGTAAAACCCGACGATCGTGCCGGCGACGTTGCGGAACTCAAACACCGTCTGCAGCTTGGCGATCTCGGCGAGCGGCAGGTAATTGCTCTGCTTGGGCACCGAGCGCGCGCGCACATAGTCGAAGCGGCCGTCGATGCGGATCGCATACATCAGGTTGGACGATGGGATGAGGTCGAGTATGGCGTGCTCGAAGCCGGCTTCCGCCACCGGATCGGCGAAGAACTCCTCCGTGTCGCCCTCGAAATGCGTGGCGAGCGCGAAGGGCGTCCTGATCTCGTCGCCGATCACCTCCGCATCGCCCTGCGGCCTGAGGCAATAGACCTTGCCGTCCAGCAGCACCATTTCGCCATCGAGATCATTGAAGGTGCCGATGCCGAGATTGCCCTTTTCGCGGATCAGGCCGATCGGCGTGTCGGCCCGGTAGATTCCCTCAACCAGTGCTGCCAGCGGCGCGGAGATGAAGACGGGCGGACGGGTCTTTCTTGCCGAACGGACTTCGCTCACGAAAACTCTCCATCGCCATTGCCGGGCCTGATCGCCACGGAAAGTCCAACTCGGCGGAAAAATTCGCAAGCTAAATCTACTTGTCGCGGAAAATGGCTGTCGCTACGATCCCGCCGGGCGGCAATAACTTTCCTCCTCAATTGACAGCAGACGACCCCGCTGAGCGGCCGGCATCAAGCCCACCGTTCGCGACGCGGAGGCACAGGGAACAGGGCATGAGCGCACCGGAACAGCTTCTCGAAGTGTCCATGGAAATCGAGGATTTCTCGTCGGACTGGCTGCACTGCGACCGCATCTCTTCCTACGTCGCCCGCATGGTGAGCCACAATCGCGCCGATTCCCTGCTCTATGCCAACTTGCTGAGTTCCGCGCTGAACGAATTGCTCGAAACGGTCTTCATCAATCACGCTCCGGGCGGGGAATTCAACTGCCGCGTGAAGCGCGACGGTGCCCGCGACGTGATCGAGGTGACGCTCCCCTGCGACGCCACGACGCTGCGCTTCTACACCGATGCCGCGGGCCTGCTCGAGCGGCGCGACGTTGCCGAACTCTACCAGACCGCGCTGTTCTCTCCCGGTGCGCAGGACCCGCGCCTCGGCCTTATGGAGGTG
>JADCDC010000027.1 GCA_020252385.1 Aestuariivirga sp. | reverse complement strand
TGCTCGATCTCTCCAAGGTCGAGGCGGGCAGGCTCGAGCTGAACTTCACCCGCGGCAATCTGGGCGAGGTGGCCGAGCATGCGATGAAGCTCCTCGGCGAGCAGGCGACACAGGCGCGTGTGGTGCTGCGCAAGTCCTTCCCCGCCGGGCTTCCCAATGTGGTGGCGGATCTCCGCTCGATGCGGCAGATCATGCTGAACCTGCTGTCCAACGCCATCAAGTTCACCGATCCCGGCGGCCAGGTGGTGATCTCGGCCCAGCTCATGGGCTCGGGCGAATTGAAGCTCCGCATCAAGGACAGCGGCATCGGCATGGACGAGGACCAGCTCAAGAATGCGCTGGAGCCGTTCCGCCGCGTTGCCACCGAGGGCCGCGCCGTCAAGGGCACGGGGCTTGGGCTGCCGCTGACCAAGGCGCTGGTGGAAGCCAACCGCGCCAGCTTCCATCTGGCGAGCGAGCCCAGGCGCGGCACGCTGGCCGAGATCACCTTCCCCACCACCCGCGTGCTGGCGGAATAGCGGCGCCGCCGATGTCGAGAACGGACGCAATACCCGCGCCGAAGGGCCCGCCGCGGCCCTTGAGCGAAAGGCTCCTGGGAGGTGCCGCCTTCGTCATCGGGCTTGCCCTGGCGCTTCCCGTCCTCACCATCATCTTTCTCGCCTTCACGCCGACAGAGAACGTCTGGCCGCATCTGATCTCGACCGTGCTGCCGGGCTATGTGCTGCGCACGCTGGCACTGATGGCGGGTGTCGGCCTCATCACCTTCGTGGTGGGAACCGCCACCGCCTGGCTCGTCACCATGTGCCGCTTTCCGCTGCGGCCGCTCTTCGCCTGGGCCTCGCTCCTGCCGCTCGCCATGCCGGGCTACATCGTGGCCTATGCCTATGTCGATTTCCTGAGCTATGCGGGGCCGTTCCAGACCTGGCTCCGGGAGATCTTCGGCTGGACCAGGCCCTCGGACTACTGGTTCCCCGAGATCCGCTCGCTGGGCGGCGCCATCTTCGTGCTCTCGATGGTGCTCTACCCCTATGTGTTCCTCACCGCGCGGGCGAGCTTCATCCGCCAGCCGGCGACCCAGCTCGAGGTGGCGCGGGCACTTGGCCGCTCGCCCTGGGGCGCCTTCCGCAACGTGGCGCTGCCGCTGGCAAGGCCCGGGATCGCGGTCGGCGTGTCGCTTGCGCTGATGGAATGCCTGAACGACATTGGTGCCGCCGGCTTCTTCGGTGTCCAGACACTGACGCTCGGCGTCTACACCACCTGGCTCTCGCAGGGAAACCTCGGCGGTGCGGCGCAGATCTCTGTCGTGATGCTGCTCTTCATCTTCGTGCTGGTGTGGATCGAGCGCTCGGCGCGGCGCAAGCAGTCCTTCGTGCTGCCCGCCCAGCGCCCGCGCCAGCCGGACCGCATCCGCCTCAACGGCTGGCAGCGCGTGCTGGCGGTGATCGTCTGCGCCGTGCCGATCCTCATCGGCTTCGTCGTGCCCGCGCTGGTGCTGATGAGCTTCGCCGTGTCGCGCCTCGAGGATGCGCTCTCCGTCACCTATCTCAAGGCGGTTTACCATTCGCTGCTGCTCGCCGGCCTCGCGGCGGGTTTCGCCGTGGCGCTGGGCCTGGTGCTGGGCTATGCCAACCGGGCGCTGCGTTCGCGCGTCACCGGGCAGATCATCCGCGTCGCCAGCATGGGCTATGCGATACCCGGAACCGTGCTCGGCATCGGTGTCCTCATCCCGCTCGCAGGCTTCGACAACGCGCTCGATGGCTTCCTGCGCGAGAACTTCGGGATATCGACCGGGCTCCTGCTCTCGGGCTCGATCGCCGCCGTCATCTTCGCCTATGTGGTGCGCTTCCTCGCCGTGTCCTTCGGCGCCATCGAATCGGGGCTGCAGAAGGTGACGCCCAACGTTGCCGCCGCGGCGCGCACCTTAGGCCGCGGGCCGATCAGCGCCTTCTTCGAGGTTCACCTGCCGCTCTTGCGCCCTGCCCTTGTCGCTGCGGGGCTCCTCGTCTTCGTCGACTGCATGAAGGAGCTGCCGGCAACCCTCATCCTCCGGCCCTTCGATTTCGAGACGCTGGCGACCAGCGTCTTCATGCTGGCCTCGCTCGGCGAACTGGAACAGAGCGCGCTTCCCGCCCTCACCATCGTGGCGGCGGGCCTCCTGCCGGTGATCCTCCTGTCACGCAGCCTGCACGAACCGCACATCACGTCCTGAGGCGTCGCCATATCCACCTGTTTCCCCTCCCCCCTGTGGGGAGGGGCAGGGGTGGGGGTCGGGCGGTGGCGGCAATCCTTGATCAGACACAAGCTGATGGTTCGGAGCGACCCCCACCCTTAATCCCTCCCCACAAGGGGGAGGGAAACACCACCCCACTCCTGATGATCGCTCGTCCCTCTAAGTCTTGAGTTCGGGCAATTCCCTGAAAAGCTCCAGCGCCTCGGGGTTGGCCAGCGCCTCCTTGTTCTTGACCTCCCGGCCATGCACCACGTCCCGCACCGCGAGTTCGGTGATCTTGCCGGACTTGGTGCGCGGAATGTCCGCGACGCGCAGGATCTTCGCCGGCACGTGGCGGGGCGAGGCGCCCTCGCGGATCTGCTTGCGGATGCGCGCGAGGAGCGCCTCGTCCAGCACCGCATCGGGCTTCAGCCGCACGAACAGCACGACGCGCACGTCATTGTCCCAGTCCTGGCCGATGGCCAGCGCCTCGTCCACCTCGGGCACCTGCTCCACCTGGGCATAAATCTCCGCCGTGCCGATCCTGACACCGCCGGGATTGAGCGTCGCATCCGAGCGGCCGTGGATGATCATGCCGCCATGGGCCGTGATCTCGGCGAAATCACCATGGCACCAGATGCCGGGAAAGCGCGCGAAATAGGCGTTGTGGTACTTCGCACCATCCGGATCGTTCCAGAACATCACCGGCATGGAGGGGAAGGGCCTGACGCAGACAAGCTCGCCCTTCTCGCCGCGCAGGGACTTGCCCTCCTCGTCATAGACGTCGACCGCCATGCCCAGCATCGGACCCTGGATCTCGCCCCGCCAGACGGGTGAGAGCGGATTGCCGCCCACGAAGCAGCCGCAGATGTCGGTGCCGCCCGAGATCGAGGCCAGCTGCATGTCGGGCTTGATCGCCTCATGCACGAAGTCGAAGCTCTCGGCACTCAGGGGCGAGCCCGTGGACAGCATGGCGCGCAGGTTCCGGAGTTCATGCGTCTGGCGCGGCTGGAGGCCGCTCTTCTTCACGGCGTCGATGTATTTGGCGGAGGTTCCGAAGATCGTCATGCCCTCGGCATCGGCATAGTCGAACAGCGCGCGCTCCGATGGATGGAAGGGCGAACCGTCATAGAGCAGGAGCGTTGCGCCGGCGGCGAGACCCGAGACCAGCCAGTTCCACATCATCCAGCCGCAGGTCGAGAAATAGAACAGCCGGTCCGATGGCCTGGTGTCGGTGTTCAGCACATGCTCGGAGAGGTGCTTCATCAGGATGCCGCCCGCACCATGGACGATGCATTTCGGAATGCCCGTGGTGCCGGAGGAATAGAGGATGTAGAGCGGGTGGTCGAAGGGGAGCTGCGCGAAGCTGATGGGGGCCGCGCTGTGGCCCTCGAGGAAGTGCGCCAGAGTCTCGCCATTGGGGAGTGCGTCTGCCGTCTCCGCCGCCTGGCCGGTGTAGTCGATGACCAGCGCGCGTTCGACGCTCGGCAGTTCCTTCAGCACATTGGCGAGTTTCGCCGCCATGCGGATGGTCTTGCCGGCATAGAAATAGCCATCGCAGCTGATGAGGATGCGGGGGCCGATCTGGCCGAAGCGGTCAAGGATGCCGCGCTCGCCGAAATCGGGCGAGCAGGAGGACCAGATGGCGCCGAGCGAGGAGGCCGCGAGGAAGGCGATAATCGACTCCGGCATGTTGGGCACGATGGCGCAGATGCGGTCGCCCGCCTTGATGCCCGCCGCCGCGAGGGCCCGGTGCATGCGCGCCACCGCGGCATTGAGCTCCGCCCAGCTCATCCGCCGCCTGACCTGGTCCTCGCCGCGGAAGATCAGCGCGTCGCTGTCGTCGGATTTCCGGAGCAGGTTCTCGGCATAGTTCAGCCGCGCGTCGGGGAAAAACTTGGCACCCGGCATGCGGTCGCCATCGACCAGGACGCGCGCGCCGCGCGTCTTGGCCGTGACCTCGCAGAAATCCCAGACGGCACTCCAGAAGGCTTCCGGCCGCTCGATGGAGAAGCGCAGCACCTCCTCGAAGCTCCGGAAGCCCCGGGGCGCCATGAAACGCTGCAGGTTGGAGCTTGCAGCAGCCGCGGGATCGGGGGTCCACAAGGGGCGTTCGGTCATGTAAGGCTCACTCCGGGATTCGGGTTCGACGGGGGTCTATCCATGTCACAGAAGGGCCGCAAGTCGCGACCAAAAGCGGCGCGATTTCGGGAGTTTCCGATGAACCAGAGACGGATGATCGCAATCGGCGCCGTGGCCGGCCTCGTGACGCTGGCGACGGTGGCATGGGTCGTGCTGTCGCCGGGCTGGGTCGTCGGCATGCTCGACCGCGTCACCGGCCAGCAGCTCGGCCGCAGCTTCTCGGCCGAGAGCGCCCACCTCGATTTCTCGCCGCTGTCGCTCAGGCTCGAGGGGCCGGCCCTGTCAGGCGCCAGCGAGCGGGGCGACAGCCTGATCCGGGCGAAATCCATGGTCATCCCCATCAGCCTTGGCCAGATCGTGGCGCGCCAGCCCGATCTCTCGGCGATCGCCCTGCGCGAGGCCGAATTCGCGCTGCTGATCGACGAGCGCGGCCAGGCCAGCTGGGACTTTCCGGAGGCGGCAGCGGGCCGGGCGCTGAACATCGCCCTCGAGCAGGCTTCCTTCCGCTTCTTCGATGCGCGCAGCGGCCAGGCGCTGGCCCTGTCCAACGTCGACGGGCAGCTGCAATTCGCAGCCGACGGCGGTGTGACCTTCCGCGGCTCGGCGGTCATCGCGTCGCGCGTGGCGCGCATCGACTTCGAACTCAGGTCGCTGCCGCGCGTCAATGCCGACGGCTCGCCGCTGGAGATCGCGGTCGAGTCCGAAGCCCTGTCACTGAGCTTCGGCGGGCGGCTGGCCACGGGACGGGTCCTGAGCCTCACCGGCCCCATGAGCCTCACCAGCAGGGAGCCCGCCGAGGTGGCGCGCTGGGCCGGCTTCGACCTCCCCGAAAGCCAGAGCCTGCCCGGCCCCTTCGCCGTCCACGGCGGGCTGGACAGTGCCGGCCGCGCCTATGCGATCCGCACGGCCGCGGTCACCCTTGGGGAGTTCCGCGGTGCGGGCGACGTCGTGGCGGACCTCCGCGGCGAGCGGCCGAAGCTGCAGGTCACCCTCGAGGCCGACCGGCTGTGGCTCGACCCGCTGGTGCCCTCGGCCGGCGCCTCAGAAGCTGGCTGGGGCAGCGCCCTCCTGCCGCTCTCCCATCTCCGCGTCATGGACGCCGAACTGAGCATCCTGGCGCGCGCCGCGTCCTACGCCGGCTTCGAGACGGGTGCGGCCCGCCTGGCGGCGACACTCACCGACGGCCGGCTCGACGCCTCCGGCGCCTTCCGCCTGGACGGTGCCGGAACCGCCGCCTTCACCGCCAAGATCGATGCCGTGGTGCTGCCGCCCTCGGGCTCCTTGCGGATTGAGGCCGAGAATGCGGAGCTGGGCCCCTTGCTGGGCGCCCTCACCGGTGTTGAGGCGCTGTCCGGCAACGGCAACCTCAAGCTCGACCTCAACGCTCAAGGCCGCACGCAGGAGGAACTCGTCGGAACGCTGGGCGGCAGCGCGACCCTGGCACTCGCCGGCGGCCAGATCCAGGGCGCCGACCTCAAGGCCGCCGCCGGCGCCTTGCGCGAGCGCATCCTCGATGGCTGGGGGGCCACGCCCGGCGCCACGCCGCTCGAGACGCTGAACGCCAATCTGAGCATCGCGGACGGGCTCGTCACCCTCACCTCGGCCGAGGCGGCGACGGAGGCCTTCCGGCTGACCCTGTCGGGAAGCGTCGACCTGCTGCGCCGCGCGCTCGACCTCAAGCTGGCGTTCCAGCCCCCCGAAACGGCACCGCTGCCCGTGCCGGTGATGATCACGGGCACCCTGGCGGCACCCCGCATCTACCCGGACATTCCGGACATCCTGAACAATCCCGAAGGCGGCTTCGCGAGACTCCGCAGCGCCTTCACGACGCCGCCCGGCAATTGAAGCATGGCCGAAGTCAGGGCATCATCCCCGCCATGATCCGCGTGCAGGAACACCCCTTCGACGCCGGCGCCGAGCTCGCGAGCCTCAAGGCGGGGCGCAGCGGCATCGGCGGCACGGTCATGTTCCTGGGCAGCGTGCGCGAGATGTCGGAGGGTGCCGAGGTCCGCGCCATGACGCTCGAGCACTATCCCGGCATGACGGAGAAGGCGCTGGCCGAGATCGAGGCCGAGGCACTCAGGCGCTGGCCGATCGATGCCTCGCTGATCATCCACCGCCATGGCAGGCTCGAACCGGGCGAGGACATCGTGCTCGTCATCACTGCCTCGGCGCATCGCGAGGCGGCCTTCGAGGCCTGCCACTTCCTCATCGACTGGCTGAAGACCAAGGCGCCCTTCTGGAAGCTCGAAGAGGGGCCGGAGGGTGCGAGCTGGGTCGCGGCCAAGGACAGCGACGACGCCGCCGCCGATCGCTGGAAGAAGCCCCTGCCTTGAGGCGGCGGCGCAGAGGCGGCCGCTCGCCCTGGCGCAGCGTGGCGGACGCGCTGGTGTTCCTGGCGCTGCTGGCGATCATCGCCCTGGGGCTTGACCGCACCGGCTGGTTCACACCCGAGACCGGGAGCTTCACCGCCATCGATGGCGATTCGCTGCGCAAGGGCGAGCGGGAATACCGCCTGCACGGTATCGACGCGCCGGAACTGAACCAGAGTTGCACGAGGGCCGACGGCAGCAGCTTCCCCTGCGGCCGCACTGCGCGTGACGAGCTCCGGAAGCTGGTGCGCGGCGAGATCCTCGACTGCGACATCCGCGAGACCGACCGCTACGGACGCTTCGTCGCGGAATGCCGGGCTGGCCAGACCGACATCAACCGCGAGATGGTGCGGAGCGGCTGGGCCATCGCCTACCGCCGCCACGGCACCGGCTATGCG
>JADCDC010000269.1 GCA_020252385.1 Aestuariivirga sp. | reverse complement strand
CCCGGATCGCCGCCGTGCCGGACCTGGCCGTGCTGCCGGACCTGCCGCCCGAACCGCCGCTGGACGAGCCGGAAACACCCCAGAAGCGCCGCATCGTCATCATCCGCCACAAGCCCGGCGAACAGATCGACGTGCCCCTGGCGGACGAACTCGCCCAGGCGTCCTGATCCCTCAGATTTCCCGCCGCAGGATCCTTGCGAAGGTGTCGGGATCGCAATTGCCGCCCGATGCGATGACGCCGACCGTCCGGCCGTGGGCGTCGATCCTGCCCGCCAGCAAGGCGGCGAGCGCCACGGCCCCGCCAGGCTCCAGCACCAGCTTCAGGACCTCGAAGCCGAAGCGCACGGCCTCGGCGGCCTCGGCATCGCTCACCTTAAGGCCGGGGCCGAGGAGCCTCTTGTTGATGGCGAAGGTCAACTCGCCGGGCGAAGGCGACATCAGGGCATCGCAGATCGACCCCGAAGCCCTGTCATTGCGCTCGATCCGCCCGCTCTTCAACGAGCGGAGCGTGTCGTCGAAGCCCTCGGGCTCTACGCTGTGCACTTTTGCGCCGGGCTGGCGCTTCTCCATCGCCAGCGCCACGCCCGCCGTCAGCCCGCCGCCCGAACAGCACACCAGCACATGATCGAGGCTGACACCCCTTTGTTCCGCCTCGGCCGCCAGTTCGAGCCCCGCCGTGCCTTGCCCTGCGATGATGTGCGGGTCGTCGAAGGGCGGCACCAGCACGGCCCCCCGCTCCCTGACATGGTGCGCCGCGATCTCCTCGCGCGACTCCCTGGCGCGGTCATAGGTCACGACTTCGGCACCAAAGGCCTTCGTGTTCTCCTGCTTGATGCGCGGCGTGTCGGCCGGCATCACGATCAGCGCCGGAAGGCCCCTGAGCTGTGCCGCGGCCGCCACCCCCTGCGCATGGTTGCCGGATGAATAGGCCACGACCCCACCCGGAGCGCTCTGCGGGTCAAGCTGGGAGATGCGGTTCCAGGCACCGCGGAACTTGAAGGATCCGGTGCGCTGCAGGCACTCGGCCTTGATCAGCACGCGCCCGCCCGCAATCGAGTTCAGGTGTGGCGATTCGATGACCGGCGTCCGCACGGCATGGCCCGCGAGGCGGCGGGCGGCGTGTTCGATGTCCTCATATGTCGGCGGCATGCTGCAATCCTTCGTGCCCGAGCATAGCCGAGGGGTGACGGGTTTTGCTACACTCGGCTTCCAGTGAAACGGACCTGATCATGACCCGCGATCCGCGCTACGACATCCTCTTCGAACCCGTCCGCATCGGCCCCCATGTGGCGCGCAACCGCTTCTACCAGGTGCCGCATTGCAACGGCATGGGCTACCGCGACGCCTCGGCACTTGCCGCCATGCGCGGCATGAAGGCGGAAGGCGGCTGGGCCGTGGTCTGCACCGAGATGGTGGAGATCCACCACACCGCCGACGTGGCGCCCTATGTCGAGCTCCGCCTGTGGTCCGACCACGACATCCCCATGCTGGCCCGGATCGCGGAGAAGGTCCACGACCACGGCTCGCTCGCGGGAATCGAGCTCTGCCATTCGGGCTACACCGCCAACAATTTGTGGAGCCGCGAGGTTCCGATCGCCGCCAGCCCCATGCCGACGGGCAGCTATTTCAACGATCCCGTCACCGCCCGCGGCATGGACAAGGAGGACATCCGCAACCTCAGGCGCGCCCATCGCAAGGCGGCACTGCGCTCGCGCGAGGCGGGCTTCGACCTCGTCTATGTCTATGCCGGGCACGGGCTAGGCATCTTCCAGCACTTCCTGTCGCGCGCCACGAACTTCCGCACCGATGAGTATGGAGGCTCGCTCGCGAACCGCGCCCGCCTGCTCCGGGAGGTGATCGAGGACACGAAGGACGCCGTGGGCGACACGTGCGCGGTGCCCGTCCGTATCGCCATGCACGAATTCAGCGGATCGGCGGGCCTCGAGCCCGCCGAGGTCGAGGACGCCATCGCCATGATGGCCGAACTCCCGGATCTCTGGGACCTGTCGCTCTCCGACTGGTCGCATGATTCCCAGACCTCGCGCTTCGCCGAGGAGGGTTTCCAGGAGCCCTACATCAAGGGCGTCAAGAAGCTCACCTCGAAGCCCGTGGTCGGGGTTGGCCGCTACACCTCGCCAGACACCATGGTGCGAGTGATCCGCCAGGGCATCATGGACATGATCGGCGCGGCGAGGCCCTCGATCGCCGATCCCTACCTTCCGAAGAAGATCGAGGAAGGCCGCCTCGACGACATCCGCGAATGCATCGGCTGCAATGTCTGCGTCACCCATGATTTCACCATGACGCCGCTCCGCTGCACCCAGAACCCCTCGATGGGCGAGGAATGGCGGCGCGGCTGGCACCCGGAGACGATCCGGCCGAAGGAAGAGGACAAGCACATTCTCGTGATCGGCGCTGGCCCTGCCGGCCTCGAGGCGGCCCGTGCGCTGGGCCAGCGGGGCTATCAGGTGACGATCGCCGATGGCGCGTCGGAGGCCGGCGGCCGGGTCGCCCGGGAATGCCGCCTGCCAGGCCTCTCCGCCTGGGGCCGCGTGCGCGACTGGCGCATGCTGCAGATCGGCAAGATGCCCAATGTCTCGCTCTATCTCGAAAGTCACATGAGCCCCGAGGCGGTTGCCGAGTTCGGCGCCGACCATGTGCTGGTCGCCACCGGCTCCGAATGGCTCCGCGACGGCACCGGCCGGCAGGTCATGACCCCCTCGCCCATCGCGGAACAGGCCGACGTCCTGACGCCGGACGATCTCATGGCGGGCCGGAGGCCTCGCGCCCGCGACGTCATCATCTACGATGACGACCACTAT
>JADCDC010000268.1 GCA_020252385.1 Aestuariivirga sp. | reverse complement strand
TTCTTGACCCATTTGGCCGAGATTGTGGGCCCTGACGCCCGCTTCGTCCACCAAGGCATGACGAGCTCTGACGTGCTCGACACCTGCCTTGCGGTGCAACTGGCCCGCGCCAGTGACTTGTTGATTGCAGGCGTTGACCGGGTGTTAGCCGCCCTTGAGACGCGGGCGAAAGAGCATAAGCACAGCGTGCGCATTGGGCGCAGCCACGGCATCCATGCAGAGCCCACTACATTTGGTGTCACGCTGGCTGGCTTCCATGCCGAGTTTCAGCGCGCCAAAGCCCGCTTGGTTGCGGCCAAGGCTGAAATCGCGACCTGTGCGATCTCAGGTGCCGTCGGCACATTTGCCCAAATCGACCCACGCGTGGAAGCCCATGTTGCTGCCCAAATGGGCCTAGCGATTGAGCCCGTCTCCACCCAAGTCATCCCGCGCGACCGCCATGCCGCTTTCTTCTGCGCGCTGGCTGTTGTCGCCTCCTCCATCGAGCGCTTGGCAACTGAAATCCGCCATATGCAACGCACCGAAGTGCTGGAGGCTGAAGAATTCTTCTCGCCCGGGCAAAAGGGCTCTTCGGCGATGCCGCATAAGCGTAACCCCGTTTTGACGGAGAATTTGACGGGCCTTGCGCGCCTCGTCCGTTCAGCCGCTGTGCCTGCCCTTGAAAATGTGGCGCTGTGGCATGAGCGCGACATCTCGCATTCCTCCGTCGAGCGCGGCATCGGACCCGACGCCACGATCCACCTCGACTTCGCGCTGAGGCGGCTCACGGGCGTGATCGACAAGCTCTTGGTCTACCCGGAGAACATGCGGAAGAACCTCGACCGGCTGGGCGGGCTCATCCACTCACAGCGCGTGCTGCTGGCGCTCACCCAAAAGGGCATGAGCCGCGAGGAGTCCTATGCCGCCGTGCAGCGGAACGCCATGCCGGTGTGGCGGGGCGAAGGCAACTTCCTCGACCTCCTCAAGCAGGACCGTGAGGTCGCCGCCCTGCTCTCTCCCACCGACCTCGAAAGCCTGTTCGACCTCGGCTACCACACCAAGCACGTCGACACGATCTTCACCCGCGTGTTCGGCGAGGCGTGACCCAGCCTCGGCCGCCCGGCGGCAAAGGATTGCGCCTCAGTTGGTGATGATCACCCGCGTCGACTTCATGCCGTGCTTCTGCACCAGCGAGTAGAGCTTCGCCGCGTTCCGCGGGTGCAGCCTGATGCAACCGTGGGAGGCGGGGCGGCCCAGCGACTTGGTGTAGTTCGTCGCATGGATGGCATAGCCGCCAAGGAAGAAGATCGAATGCGGCATCGGCGAATTGTCGTATTTCCGCGAGTAATGCATCTTCTTCAGCATGAAGGGCCGCCAGGCGCCGCGCGGCGTGTAGTAGCCATCGCGCGCGGTCGATACCTTCCAGCGCCCGTAGGTGCGCCCATCGACGTCCACCACCATCGACTGATTCGAAATGTCGATGCGGATGTTGACGCCTGACTGCTTCGCCTTGGTGTTGGCCAGCGTCTCGCCGGTGAACACCATCACCATGACCAGAAGCCCCGCCAGCAGGGCTGTCAGCTTTTTCATCGCTCCGTCTCCCCCGTTCCGGAAATTGCCCTTCCGGCTCTGTCAGTGGCGGAGATGTCAGTCCTGGTCTTCGTGCAGGAACTCGCGCCCGACCTTCACCCGCCGGACGCCATCATAGCGTATGATGTCGGCGGTTGCATACGTTTCCGTGAGGGTTGCAGGCAGAAAACTTCCGGTTCCGACCATGTTGAGGGGCGCCTTGGCGGCCCCCATGATCTGGCATTTCTGGGGGTCGAAGCCGGAGGAGCCGGTGATGGTCGCCTGCGGGAAGCCGGCCTGGTCCAGTGCGCGGCGGATGTGGATGATGGCCGCCGCCGACACCCCCTTGCCGAACAGGATGCGGCGCACCTTGTCGACCAGGATGTTGTTGGGATCGAGCTGGAAGGCCCTGCCCCCCAGCACCTGCTCCACGATGTTGTACTCGCCCTGGACACCCAGCCAGTGCCCCACCGTCTCGACCGATTTCTCGTAGTCGAGGCCCTCGGCGAAGCGCCCGCCGTGGGTATCGAGCCTCACGCCGAAGCTGCGGCCCTGGCGGTCGAGCGCTGCCTCCTCGTAGAACCAGCGGGCACAGCGGATCGAATCGGTCACCTCGTGGCCGGTGTAGTCGACCAGGGCCGTGAGGTTGCGGACCTCCGGCAGGCTCTCCGCGAAGAGCTTCATGGCCTTCAGCACGTCGCCGCCGGTGTAGCCGACGAGGGCGTGGGGCATGGTTCCCATGCCCGCCTTGGCGCCGAAGAAGGGGGCTGTCAGGTCCTGGGAGGAGCCGATGAAGCCCTTCACACTGGGGTCCGCGCGCCGGGCGGCGGCCGAGCCCACCGCCGCGCCATAGGCGGCGAGGATGTTCATCTCGGCGCCCGAGCCGTGTCGGGCATGCATGTCCATGAAGGAGGCCGACGGGATCGCCCGGCACATCTCATAGGCATTGTTGGCCGAAACGCAGGGAAAGCCGATCTTCTGCAGCATCAGCGTCTCGATCTCGGAGAGCTTCTGCATCGATCCGGTGATCTCCAGCATCTTCGACTCGGAGGGCACGATCTCGCCCTCGCCGAAGAAGCGCTTGATCTCCACGTCGGGAACGAAGTGCCGGATCAGCCGGATCGCCGGTTCGAGTGCCGCCACCACGCGGCGGCGCATGAACACCGCGAAGGTGACGCGCGAATCGCCATTGGCGGCGACGATGCGGCTGGTGTTGGTGAAATACTTGTCCGTCTGGCCCTCGATGGGCCCGGCATGAAGGGCAAGGCTGATGAGGCGATCAAGGATCTCCTCATGGCCGGGAATGAGAGGGGCGCGCTGGTCCATGGCCCGCGCACTCTGGCGCGGAACGCCGCCCCCGTCAAACATCGAGGGACTTCAAACCTCGAGGGACTTCAAACCTCGAGGGACTTCAGGAGCGAGGCGGCACCCCATTGCAGGAGGTCGACGTCCACCGCCGCCGCGAGGAAGGTGAAGCCGAGCCCCTGGTAGGTCTTGATCACCTCGGCATTGCCGCCGAAGGCGCCCGCCACCAGGCCGTTGCGGCGGGCCGCCGCCGAGACCTTGGCCATGGCGGCCAGCGTGTCCTTGCCGAGCTTGTCGATCCCCGCCCCGCGCGACAGCGTGATCGAGAGGTCGGAGGGGCCCACGAACAGCCCGTCGAGGCCCGGCGTGGCGGCGATCTCCTCCACGTTGTCGAGCGCCTCAACCGTTTCCACCATGGAGAAGACCATGGTCATGCGGTTGGCCTCGCGCAGATATTCGGAGGGAGCGAGCCCTGAGGCCTGCAGCGCCGTGTAGCCGCCCCAGCTCCGCGACCCCATGGGCGGGTACTTGGCGGCGCGCACCAGCGCCTCGGCCTGGGCCCTGGTGTTGACCATGGGGGCGATGACGCAGACCGCGCCCGCGTCGAAGGCCTGGCCCGGAATGGCGGGGTCGTTCCACAGCGTCCGGACGAGGGCCGGCCGGCCCGCCGCATTGATGGCGGCGATCATCGGCGCGGCGTCCGTAAAGCCAATCATGCCATGCTGCATGTCGAGGCAGACGCCATCGAGCGGGAGCCTGGCCACCTGCGCGGCAAGTGCCGCCGAGGGCACAGACATCCATGAAAACAGGAACGGCTCTCCGCTGGCGAGCCGCATCCTCAGGTCGAAATGTTCGGCAGGCACGTCAGGAGGCTGCCTTGATCTGCTCGATCGCCTGGGCCATCAGCTCATCCATGGTGCGGCGGATCTGGTGATCCGACTGGTCCACCGACTTGGCGTCGAAATCGGCCCGGACCTTGCGGAA
>JADCDC010000267.1 GCA_020252385.1 Aestuariivirga sp. | reverse complement strand
GCCTCGCGCACCGCCGGATGGTCAAGTGCGGCCACGGCCACGCCGTCATGCACGTCGCCGATCGAATCGAGGGTGGAGGCCAGAAGCTCGCCGTCGAAGACGTCGACGCGCTTGACGCTGATCGCCACGCGCTCGCCCGCCATGCGCTCGGCCATGGTGCGCACTTCCTCGTTGATGCGCTCCCAGAAGTCGCCCGCCCGGTCCGGCAGCACGAAGCAGAAGCGGTATTCGCGCGAGCGGGCGAGACGGGCGGCGATGCGGTCCGGCTGGTAGTTGAGGTCGCGGATGGCGCTCTCGACCTTATTGACGGTGACGCTGCGCACGCCCGGGCGGCGGTTCAACACCCGGTCCACCGTCGCCACGCTGACGCCGGCCACGCGCGCCACGTCCTGGATCGTCACCTTGCCCATGAGGGGATTGATAGAGTGATGACGCGCCCTCTGCAACCGACCCATCATTTCGCGGATGCGAATGCCTCTTGAACGGGCCGGGCCTCCGGCCTAACCAAGCTTCATGACTGCGCAAGCGAAACTCGCCGCCGACATCGGCGGCACCTTCACCGACATCGTTCTGGAACTCGGCCCGAAGCGCTGGAGCGGCAAGGTGCTGACCACCACCGCAGCACCCGAACAGGGCGTGATCGAGGGAATCGGCCAGTTGCTCGACGCCTCGGGCCTGCGGGCGGAGGACATTGCCGTCTTCATCCACGGCACGACGCTTGCCACCAATGCGCTGATCGAGCGCAAGGGTGCGAAGACCGCCTTCATCACCACGGAAGGCTTCCGTGACATCATCGAGCAGGGATACGAGAAGCGCTTCGACCATTATGACCTGATGATCGACCGCCCGGTGCCGCTGGTGCCGCGCACCCTCAGGCTCGAGGTCAGGGAGCGGCTGGGCGCAGGCGGCGAGGTGCTGGTGCCGCTCGACGAGAAGGCCGTGCCGGCACTGGCCCGACGCATCGTGGCGGAGGGCGTCACCTCGGTGGCGATCGGCTTCCTGCACGCCTATGCCCATGATGCCCATGAGCGCCGCGTGCGTGACATGCTGGCGAAGCATCTGCCGAAGGACGTCACCATCTGCATTTCCTCCGAAGTGGCGCCGGAGATCCGCGAGTATGAGCGCTTCTCGACCACCATCGCCAATGCCTATGTGCGCCCGCTGATGGCGAGCTACCTCTATCGCCTGCGGGACGGGCTGAAGGCGATGAAGCTGAACGCACCGCTGTTCCTCATGATGTCGGGCGGCGGGCTGACGACGCTCGAGACCGCGGCGCGCTTCCCCATCCGCCTCGTCGAGTCGGGCCCCGCGGGCGGCGCCATTCTGGCAAGCCAGATCGCGGCGGAATGCGCGCTCCCCCATGTGCTCTCCTTCGACATGGGCGGCACCACGGCGAAGATCTGCCTGTTGACGGACGGCGAGCCGGAGCGGGCGAGGAAGTTCGAGATCGCGCGCGCCTACCGCGACATGAAGGGCTCCGGCATTCCCGTCCGCATCCCGGTGATCGAGATGGTGGAGATCGGTGCCGGCGGCGGCTCGATCGCGCGCGTCGACAGGCTCTCGCGCATCACGGTGGGGCCGGACAGTGCGGGCTCAACGCCGGGCCCTGTCTGCTACGGCCGGGGCGGCAGCGAGCCCGCGGTGACGGATGCGAACCTCGCCCTCGGCAAGATCGACCCCGCCTATTTCGCCGGCGGCAAGATCGCGCTGGACGAGGCCGCGGCGCGCGCCGCCCTCAAGACCCATATCGGCGAGAAGCTGGGCCTCAAGGATTTCTGGCCCGCCGCCGGTGTCACCGAGATCGTGGAGGAGAACATGGCGAACGCCGCGCGCGTGCATGCGATCGAGCGCGGCCATGACATCTCCTCCTGCACCATGATCGCCTTCGGCGGCTGCGCACCGCTCCATGCCTGCCGGCTGGCGGAGAAGGTGGGCGTGTCGACCATCATCGTGCCGAAGGGCGCGGGCGTGGGCTCCGCCATCGGCTTCCTCAGGGCGCCCGTCGCCTATGAGATCACGCGGAGCGCTGTCATCTCGCTCGAGGACTTCGATGCAGCGCGCGTGAACGCGCTGCTGGCCGCCATGACGGCCGATGCCCGCGCGGTGGTGGAACCGGCGCTTGGCAAGGCGAAGGCCACCGTGCAGGTCATCGCCGATTGCCGCTACGTGGGCCAGGGCCACGAGATCCGCGTGCCGCTTCCCGTGAAAAAGCTGGCCAAAGGCGATGGCGCGAAGATCAAGGCGGCCTTCGAGCGGCTTTACGAGCAGGTCTATGGTCTCCGCATCCCCAACCAGGAGGCTGAGGCCATCACCTGGTCGGTCACCGTCTCCTCCGCAGCCGCGAAACCGAAGCGCGCCGCGAAATCCGGGAAGGCCAGAGCGCCCAAGCCCCGCTCCGAGCGCACGATCTACGACCCGGCGCTGGGGCGGCAGGTGAAGGCCCCGGTCTACTGGCGCTTCGACATGGCGCCGGGTGCTGCGATCAAGGGCCCCGCCATCATCGCCGAGGACGAGACCTCGACCATCGTCGGCGCCCGGTTCAAGGCCTCCATCAATTCACTGGGCTACATCGTTCTGGAGCGCACGCGATGAGCAAGAACGCACTCGCCGCCATCCGCACGCAGGTGATGTGGAACCGCCTGATCGCGGTGGTCGAGGAACAGGCGCAGTCGCTGCTGCGCACCGCCTTCGGCACCATCACCCGCGAGGCGGGCGACCTCTCCGCCGGCGTCTACGACACCCAGGGCAACATGATCGCCCAGGCGATGACGGGCACGCCCGGCCACGTCAACACCATGGCGACGGCGGTTGCGCATTTCTTCAAGCATTTCCCGCAGTCGACGATGAAGCCGGGCGATGTCTTCATCACCAATGACCCGTGGCTCGGCACCGGGCACCTGTTCGACTACGTGATGATGACGCCGGTGTTCCTCGGCAAGAAGCTCGTCGCCTTCTTCGCCTCCACCTGCCACGTCATCGACGTGGGCGGGGTGGGCATGTCGGCCAAGGCCAACTCCTCCTTCGAGGAAGGAACACTGATCCCGCACATGCGCGTGCGCAAGGAGGGCCGACTCAACGAGGAACTGCTCTCTATAATCCTCGCCAATTCGCGAAGCCCGGTCGAGGTGCGGGGCGACATCCTCTCCCTCATCAGCGCCAATGACACGGGTGCCCGCCGCCTCGCCGACATGATGAAGGAATTCGGGCTGACCTCGCTCGACACGCTGGCGAAGCACATCCTCACCCAGTCCGAGAAGGGTGCCCGCGAGGCGATCCGCCGCCTTCCCGAGGGCGAATGGTCCTATGAAATGCCACTCGACGGCTATGAGCGGGAACTGACGCTGAAATCCCGGCTCATCATCAGGAACGGCAAGATCACCGTCGACTTCACGGGCACCTCGCCTGCCTCGTTGTTCGGCATCAACAGCCCGCGCACCTATACCCATGCCTATGCCGTCTTCGGCCTCAAGGCGGTGATCGCACCCCATGTGCCGAACAACATCGGCTCGCTCTCCTGCTTCGACCTGGTGACGGAGCCGGGCACGGTGGTGGACCCCATCCGCCCCTCGCCGGTGACGGCGCGCCACGTCATCGGCCAGATGCTGGCCGACAGCGTCTTCGGCTGCCTCGCCCAGGCGCTGCCCGGCACGGTGCAGGCGGAAAGTGCGGGCCCGATCTGGATCCTGTCGCTTTATTCCGCACACGGACGGGTTCCGCCGGAGCAGACGGAGAAGGCCATGCGCTTCGCCGTCATCAACATGGGGCTGGGCGGCATCGGCGGCAGGCCCGGCAAGGACGGGCTGGCGACGACCGCTTTCCCCTCGGGCGTGGGCACCATCCCGATCGAGGTCACGGAAACCCAGTGCCCGCTCTATTTCAAGCGCAAGCACTATCTCGCGGACTCAGGGGGTGCGGGGCAATGGCGCGGCGGCGTCTCGCAGGTGATCGAGATCGCCAACCGCGAGCGCGCCCCCTTCGCCATCTCGGCCGCCACCTTCGACCGCATCCTCCACCCCGCGCAGGGCCGCGAGGGCGGCCTGCCGGGCTGCCGGGGCTCCGCCGGCCGCGGCTCGGGCTCAAAGCTGCCCGACAAGGGCATCCACATCGTCGAGACGGGCGATTCGCTGGTTCTCGAACTCCCCGGAGGAGGCGGCTTCGGCAATCCCGACAAGCGCGACCGCGCCGCACTGGAAGCCGACATCGCGGCAGGCCTGGTGACGGTCGAGGCCGCCAGGCGGGATTACGGCTACGACGGCTGACAACGCGTCCTCTCCCGCAATGCGGGAGAAGACGCAAAGGGCCTGCGCGCCTTTGACATGCCCGCAACCCTGCAGCGGCGGTTGACCTTTGGCCCCTCCCTGCCCCAAAATGCGGCACGAAAATCCAAACAGGTGACAGCCATGCAATATGAAGCACCAGAAACGACCAAGGCAGCAGTTGGCCTGCTCGCCAAGGCAAAGGGGAGCGCCTATGTGCTGGCGGGAGGGTCCGACCTTCTCGTGCGCATGAAGGGCGGATACATCGAGCCGGACCTCGTCGTCGACATCAAGCGCATCAAGGCGATGCGCGAGGTGAAGAAGACCGCGTCGGGCTTCACCATCGGCGCCGCCGTGTCCTGCGCCGAGCTGACCGAGAACAAGGCGCTGGCCAAGGCGTGGCCGGGTGTCGTGGAGGCCGCGGGGCTGATCGGCTCGAAGCAGGTTCAGGGCCGCTGCACCATGTCGGGCAATCTCTGCAATGCCTCGCCCGCGGCGGACAGCGTGCCGGCCCTGGTGGCCGCTGGCGCCAAGGCCGTGGTGCAGGGCCCCAAGGGCAAGCGCACCGTTCCCGTGGAACAGGTCCCGGTCGGCCCGGGGCGCACCTCCCTCAAGAAGGGCGAGCTGGTTGAGGCGCTGGTCCTTCCGGCGCGCAAGCCCCGCTCGGGCGATTCCTATCTCCGCTTCATCCCGCGCTCCGAGATGGACATCGCGGTGGTGAGTGCCGCGGTGCACCTGACGATTGATGCCAAGGGTGTGATCACCGAGGCCCGCGTGTCGCTCGGTGCCGTAGCCCCGACCGTGCTGCTCGTCTCCGCCGCCGCCAAGGCGATCATCGGGACGAAGCTCGATGACGCCGCACTCGGGAAGCTCGGCGAGGCCGCATCCGCCGCCTGCCGACCCATCGACGACAAGCGTGGCACCGTCGAATTCAGAACCAAGGTTGCCGCCGTGCTGGCAAAGCGCGCCGCGAAGATCGCGTACAGCCGCGCAGGAGGAAAGTGACAATGGCCGTTCTCGTCTCCACCACCGTCAACGGCGATCCGATCGAGTTCGCCTGCGAGCCCAATGAAACCCTGCTCGACGCGCTCCGCAACCGCCTTGGCCTCACCGGCGCCAAGGAAGGCTG
>JADCDC010000266.1 GCA_020252385.1 Aestuariivirga sp. | reverse complement strand
TCGCCGGGCAGAACCGCATCCGCCTGATCGGCATCTGCTTCGGTCTCGCCTTCCTGGCGATCGCGGCGCAACTGACAAGGCTCACCCTGTTCCCCAAGCTCGAGGAAGGTTCGCAGCGCGTCGACGTCGAGGAACGCCTGCCGCGCCCGGACATCATCGACCGCAACGGCGTGCTGCTGGCGACCGACGTCGCCGTGGCCTCGCTCTATGCCGATCCTTCCAAGATCATCGACATCGACGAGGCGATCGAACTCCTGACCGCCACCGTGCCAGATCTCGACGCCAAGGATCTGCGCCGCAAGCTCACCACCTCGAAGCGCTTCGCCTGGCTCAAGCGCCAGGTTTCGCCGGAGGAGCGCGACGCCGTCTACAACCTCGGCATTCCAGGTGTGGGCTACGTCAACGAGCGCCGCCGCGTCTATCCGCAGGGCCGGCTTGGCGCGCATGTCGTGGGCTATGTCGACCTCGACACCAAGGGCATCGCCGGCATCGAGAAATATCTCGACGGGCAGGGTGCCCTCTACACCGCCTCGCTCGCGGATCCCACCGAGCGGCGCACCGCACCGGCGCAGATGTCGATCGACATCCGCGTGCAGGCGGCGATGATCGACGAGATCTCCAAGGCGATCACCAAGTTCAGCGCCATCGGCGGCGGCGGGATCGTGATGGACATCACCACGGGCGAGATTCTCTCGCTCGTCTCGCTCCCCGACTTCAATCCGAACCAGGAGAACAAGAACTTCACGAAGGACCAGCAGAACCGGATGACGAGCGGCGTCTATGAGCTCGGTTCCGTCATCAAGGCCATTACCTTCGCGATGACCTTCGACTATGGCGTCGCCGACCTCGAGACGCTCTATGACGCGCGCTTCCCGCTGGTGATCGGCAGGCAGCGCATCAACGACTTCCACGCGCAGCGCCGGGTGATGAGCGTGCCGGAGGTGTTCACCCACTCCTCCAACATCGGCACCGCCAAGATGGCCCTCGACGTCGGCCTCGAGCGCCACCAGGAATTCCTCCGCCGCGTTGGTCTGTTCGACAGGCTGCAGACCGAGCTTCCCGAGAGCGCGAGGCCGCTGCTCCCCAAGCGCTGGAGCCGGATTGCCTCCGCGACGGCGGCTTTCGGCCACGGTTTTGCCGTCCAGCCCCTGCAGGGTGCGGCGGTGGTGGCGGGACTGCTCAATGGCGGACACATGATGACGCCCACCTTGCTGAAGCGCAGCGAAGAGGAGGCGCTGGCGATGGCCCAGACCATCGTCAAGCCCGAGACCAGCGAGAAGATGCGCTACCTGTTCCGCCTCAACGGCACCGACGGCTCGGCCTCCAAGGCCGACGTCATCGGCTACCGCGTGGGCGGCAAGACGGGCACGGCCGAGAAGGTGGTGAACGGGCGCTACTCCAAGGACAAGCGGCTCGCCTCCTTCATCGGCGCCTTCCCCATGGACAAGCCGCGCTACCTGATGCTGGTGATGCTCGATGAACCCAAGGCGACGCCCGAGACCTATGGCTTCGCCACCGCCGGCTGGAACGCCGTGCCGACGGCGGGCCTCATCATCGAGCGGATCGCGCCGATGCTTGGCGTCGAACCCGTCTTCACGCCGCAGGATCTCGAGAAGCTCGCCAAGCTCGAGAAGCAGGCAAAAAGGGGGAATTGAGGCTCACGTGCGGATGACCCTCGGCCAGCTGATTGCAGGTGACGCCCCGATTCCGCCGGGCGCGGAGAGGCTCGCCGTCGCGGGCCTCACCGCCGACAGCCGCAAGGTTTCGCCGGGCACCGTCTTCGTGGCGCTGCCGGGCACGAGCGTTGATGGCGCGGCCTTCATTCCGCAGGCCGTCGCCGCGGGCGCTGTGGCGGTGGTGGCCAGGCCAGGCTCCGTTGCGGCGGGCGTGCCCACGATCACCAGCGAGGACCCGCGGCGGCTCTTCGCCCGCATGGCGGCGCGCTTTCATGGGCGGCAGCCGGACATCGTGGTCGCCGTCACGGGCACGAGCGGCAAGACCTCTGTTGCGACCTTCGTGCGCGAGATCTGGACCGTCATGGGCTTTCGCGCCGCGAGCCTCGGCACGGTGGGCGTCGTCTCGCCCTCCGGCACGGTGGCGCTCGAACACACCACGCCCGATGCGATGACGCTGCAGGAGATCGCCGCGCGGCTTGCCGCCGACCATGTGGATCATCTCGCCATCGAGGCGTCGAGCCACGGGCTGGACCAGCGCCGCCTCGATGGGCTGCGCATCGCCGCGGCGGGCTTCACCAATCTCTCGCACGATCACCTCGACTACCATGCGAGCCTCGAAGACTATTTCGATGCCAAGATGCGCCTGTTCGAGGAGCTGCTGACGCCCGGCAGCGCCGCCGTGATCAACATTGACACGGCACCCGGTATCGAGGCGGCCAGGCGGGCGAAGGCGCGCGGCCTCGATCTGTGGAGCGTTGGACGGGCTGGCGAGACGATCCGTGCGGAGAGCGTTGCGCGTGGGGTGGCCGGGCAGCACATGATCGTCAGCGTGAAGGGGCGCCGGTACGAGGTGGACCTGCCGCTGGTCGGCGACTTCCAGGTGTCGAACGCGCTCGTGGCGGCGGGCCTCGTGCTCTCGACCGGGGGCGACGAGAAGCTCGTCATGCATGCGCTGCAGTCGCTGAAAGGCGCGAGGCGCCGGCTCGAGCTCGCCGGGCGCACGGCGGCCGGCGCGGCGGTCTTCGTCGACTATGCCCACAAGCCCGATGCGCTGGAGAATGCGCTGGCCTCGCTTAGGCCCTATGCGAAGGACCGGCTGCTCGTGGTCTTCGGTTGCGGCGGCGACCGCGACCGGGCGAAGCGCCCGCTGATGGGCGAGATCGCGGCACGGCTCGCCGACCGGGTCTATGTGACGGATGACAATCCGCGTACGGAGGATCC
>JADCDC010000265.1 GCA_020252385.1 Aestuariivirga sp. | reverse complement strand
TGTGTCCTTTCTAACCCTCACCCCATGCCCCGTATGTGACGTACATCACAGGTGCGGAGAAAGTTTCGCGGACGGGGCTGAGCGCCACCCCCCAAAAGAAAAGCCCCGGAGAACCGGGGCGCAGTCGAGACTTGGGATTTGCAGGGGAAAAGGGGTCGGATCACCACATCCGGCGCATGGCCTCGACGTCGAGGCGGGAGAGGCCGATGTCCTTCAGCATGTGGCCATCCATCTCGCTGAGCTTGCGGTAGACGTCGCGGCGCTTCAGGGCGCGGGTGACGAGGGAGAGGCTGGAGGTGAGGCGGGTGGTGAGGGGAAGGATGGTCATCTCGGCGTCTCCTCGGTTGATGTCTCTGTTGTGTCCTTTCTAGCCTCCGCCCCATGGCCCGTATGTGACGTGCATCACAGGGCGAAAAAAGATCTGGCTGCCGTGATAACGGCCAGCAGGGCCAGCACGATGAGCACGATCCGCCGGAAGCGGGCGGGGTCCGCCGTGCGGAAGCGCCGCGCGCCGAAAGCGACGCCGAGCGCCAGGGCCGGCAGGAAGGCCAGCGCCATGATGCCCGCACCCTTCGTCACCAGCCCCTCCCGCGCCAGGAAGGCGAGGCCCACCACGTCGGTGAACAGGAAATAGGCGATGAGGGAGGCGCGGCCCGCGGCATTGCCGGCGGGGCTGGCGAAATAGAACAGGATGACCGGCGGCCCGCCCATGCCGAAGGCGCCATTGGCAACCCCCGTGAACGCACCTACCACCACGGTCGCCGGGGTGCCCGGCATGCGCGTCAGCGAGACGCCGCGCCAGAGGAGGGCGGTGGCCGCCAGCACGAACAGGGCAAGCGCCAAAGTCATCGGCGCCTCGGGGAGGTTGGCCAGGGCATGGACGCCGAAGGGTGTACCGATGAGGGCGCCCGCCATGAGCGGCAGGAGGGATCGCCAGTGCACCTCCCGCCAGATCGCCGGCAGCAGATGCAGGCTTGCTGCAATCTCCAGGAGAAAGATCGCCGGAATGACCTCCGCCGGCCGGTAGATCAGCGACAGCGCGGTGATCGCCAGCAGCGAGAAGCCGAAGCCCGAATAGCCCCGCACGATGGCGGCGAGGAAGACGAGGCCCGAGGCCAGCAGCAGGGGGAAGAGGTCCGGCACGGCGGCAGGAGACCGCCGGCCGGACCTGATCCGGTAGCGCCAGTTGGGCGCGACTTAATGGACGGGCGGCCGTTCCTCGGGCAGGGCACCCTCGGGCTGGATCAGCCCGATGATGGCGCCGGCCGTGTCGCTGACGACCGAGAGGCGGCCAACGCCCGGCAGGCGGAAGGCTGGCCTCAGGATCTCGCCGCCGGCCTGCTCGGCGCGGATCTGCGCGGCGAGGATGTCGTCGACGGCAAGGTAGGTCATCCAGTGGGAGGGGATGCCCTCGAATTCCGGCTCGGTCAGCTGGAAGATGCCACCCACCGCACGGCCTTCCTTGTGGGCCACCCAGTAGCGCGTCCCGTCGGGCAGCGTGGTCGGCTGGAAGTCCCAGCCCAGCGTCTCATTATAGAAGTGACGCGCCTGGTCAGGCTCCCAGGTGTTCAGTTCATGCCACCAGACCTTGAGCGGCGTTGAGGTCATGCGATTCTCCAATTCTGGTTCGTTACCCCGTGGATGAAGTCGCCGTCAGGTTCGAGACTCAGGGGAGAACCCGGCATCCGTGTGGCAGGACGGGGATCGATTGTGGCAGAGTGCGATTCGCCCTGCCTTTCTTGTGTGCAGCGCACAAGATTCGGCCGCATTGCGCGTGTTTCCGGGCTGTTTCTGCCCCGGATGGCCCGTGTTTTTCGGCGAT
This sequence comes from Aestuariivirga sp., assembly GCA_020252385.1. GTDB lineage: Bacteria > Pseudomonadota > Alphaproteobacteria > Rhizobiales > Aestuariivirgaceae > Aestuariivirga. The sequence goes on along the minus strand of JADCDC010000265.1, from coordinate 1,500 downwards.
TTTTGGGGTTGACGGCGCGCGCTCGCGACTGTAGATACCCGCACGCTTCCAAACGGCAGGCAGTCGGTGCTCCGCGCATCGAAACGCTTTCGAAGGCAGCGAAGACGGAACATTCAAGGTCAAGACCCTGTGGGCCCTGCCGGCTCAAGGGTCCTCTGGTTTTGGAGCACTGCGCGATCCAAGAGCCCGGATTGCGACGGTGTTTTTGTTATGTGCAATCGGGTTCGAAGGTAGAGACAAGGCCACAATGCCGACGATCAACCAGCTTATTCGCAAGCCGCGCCAGGCGCCGACCTACCGTAATAAGGTCCCGGCGATGCAGGCCTGCCCGCAGAAGCGCGGCGTTTGCACGCGCGTCTACACGACGACGCCCAAGAAGCCGAACTCCGCGCTGCGCAAGGTGGCCAAGGTTCGCCTCACCAATGGCTTCGAGGTCGTGAGCTACATTCCGGGCGAGGGTCATAACCTCCAGGAACATTCGGTGGTGATGATCCGCGGCGGCCGCGTGAAGGACCTGCCGGGCGTGCGCTACCACATCATCCGCGGCGTGCTCGATACCCAGGGCATCGTCAAGCGCCGTCAGCGCCGTTCCAAGTACGGCGCGAAGCGTCCGAAGTAAGATCGGGAGAGAGAGAACATGTCGCGTCGTCATCGCGCCGAGAAGCGTGAAATCAACCCGGATCCGAAGTTCGGCGATCTCGTCGTTTCGAAGTTCATGAACAACCTCATGTATGAGGGCAAGAAGTCGGTTGCCGAAGGCATCGTCTACGGCGCCTTCGACAAGATCCAGGCCAAGGCCAAGCAGGACCCCGTCCAGGTGTTCCACGACGCCCTGAACAACGTGGCTCCCGCGATCGAGGTCCGCTCCCGCCGTGTGGGCGGCGCCACCTACCAGGTGCCCGTCGAAGTCCGCACCGAGCGCCGTCAGGCCCTCGCCATCCGCTGGATCATCACCGCTGCCCGCAACCGCAACGAGACCACCATGGTGGACCGTCTGTCGGGCGAGCTGCTCGACGCAGCGCAGAACCGCGGCACTGCCGTGAAGAAGCGCGAAGACACCCACAAGATGGCGGAAGCAAACCGCGCCTTCTCGCACTACCGCTGGTAAGAGATACAGGACACCAAGACTATGGCCCGCGTTCACGCCCTCGAGGACTATCGCAACTTCGGCATCATGGCTCACATCGATGCCGGCAAGACGACCACGACCGAGCGCATCCTCTATTACACCGGCAAGTCCCACAAGATCGGCGAAGTCCATGACGGCGCCGCCACCATGGACTTCATGGAGCAGGAGCAGGAGCGCGGCATCACCATCACCTCCGCCGCCACCACCGCCTTCTGGAACGGCAAGCGGATGAACATCATCGACACCCCCGGCCACGTCGACTTCACCATCGAAGTCGAGCGTTCGCTGCGCGTGCTCGATGGCGCGGTCTGCGTGCTCGACTCGAACCAGGGCGTTGAGCCCCAGACCGAGACGGTTTGGCGCCAGGGCGA
>JADCDC010000264.1 GCA_020252385.1 Aestuariivirga sp. | reverse complement strand
GGCCCTCCCACACGCCGTCGCCCAGGATGAAGCCCGAATCGAAAACCGAGACCATGGCCTCAGCCCGCGGCACGAGCGCGCCGTTGACGGAGATCAGGATGTCGAGGTTGCGCGGGTCGATCTTCGCGTCGTGGAGGTTGGTCTGCGTGTCGGGCTGCATGGGGTAATCCTGCGGTTTGCCGCACACCGTTTAGTCCGGTGCGGGGCAGGATGCCAGCGTCGAGGCGTGGTCGGGTGGGAGCGCCGTCAGTTGAAGCGGTAGTTCAGCTTGAACCGCACCATCTGCACATCGAGGTCTCCGAATTCCGCGTCGAACGAGGCGGCAGGCGTATCCGGTACAGGATACAGCGCCGTTTCGGTTATCGACGCTCCGGGGAGACGGCTGAAGAGATACTCCCCGCCGATGGTCCACTTGGCGCTGACCGCATATTCGAGGCCCGCGCCGGCCGTCCAGCCGAGTTCCCACTCCGATTCCGAACCTTTGAAACAGGTGACGTCCTCACGGCAAATGAATGTCGGTGGCGGATTGACCTGCACTAGCCCGCCACCCGCTGTTGCCGCAAACTCGCCATTGCGGCTGACCTTGCCAAATGCAAGGCCTCCGGTGCCGTAGATCAGGAGGTTGTCGGTGGCGAGATAGCCCAGCCGGACCCGGGCCGTTCCAAGCGAGTCCAGTTCTTCACGGGCGTAGGCCGTGACGATCTGCGGGATGCCCCGGTCCGGCGGACCTTCTGCACTGCCGTCCTCGGAGCTATCCAGATCCGTGAGTTGAAAATCTCCCTCGATGCCAACCACCCAGTGATCGTGGATCTGCCAGTTGAACCCGGCCTGAAGGCCACCCAACATGCCGACGCGGTCCAGGTCCTCCGAGGGTGGTTGGAAGCCGAATTCAAAGAACCCGGTGGTTGTCGCGTCGTTCGGCACATAGGCGACATCGCTCGTCGCATAGCCCATACCGAGGTTCACGCCCGTGTAGAAGCCAGTCCATGTCTGGGGCTCCATTACCGGATCGGCAGCGAATGAGGGTGTGCATGCCATTGCGAGGGTCAAGCCAGATGCAAGCAGCAAACGATTGCAAATCATTGTTGAGTCCCTTTTTGCCAGTAACAATTGTAGGAGATCGCCTTAAATCGATCAAGGCTCACGGCGCAGGCTTTTCGGCAGGCTGCTTGTCCGGCGCTTCCCATGCGTGGTCGTGGACCTGGACGGCGCCGGACTGGTCGGTGGTCAGCACGCGCTCGATCTCGTCGCGGCCCTGGCGGGCGATGTCGATCAGGCGCTGGGTGTCGTCAACGTGTTGGGCCGCGCGGCGGACCAGTTCCTCGTCATGCGCCTTGAAGCGCTTTGCCGCGCGGTGCGCCTCGAAGGGGTGGATGCCGAGGCGGACGAGCAGCTTCTCGCCCATCTCGACGGAGGAGGCGAAGACTTCGCGGTGGACGTCCTCGACGCCAGCGTTGATCAGCCGGTAGGCGTGCACGCGGTCGAAGGCGCGGGCGAAGATCGGGAGCTGGGGGAAGTGGCGGCGCGCCGCCTCGACGATCTCGAGCGCCTTCTCGCGGTCGTCGATGGCGATGACGAGGGCCTTCGCCTCCGCCGCACCCGCGGCCTCGAGGAGATCATGGCGCGAGGCATCGCCGTAATAGACCTTGTAGCCGAACTTGCGGAGCGCCTCGATCTGCTCGCCGTCATGGTCGAGCACGACGGCACGGATGCCGCTGGCCTGCAGGAGGCGGCCGACCGTCATGCCATAGCGGCCGTGGCCGGCGATGATGACGCTGCCCGTCTCCTCGATCTGATCGCTCTCGCGCGGCGGGGCCGTGGCGGCGAAGCGCTTCTGCATCACGCGCTCGTCGAACAGCATGAGGAGGGGGGCTGCCGCCATCGACAGCGCCACCACCGCGACGAGGAGGCCCGTCTGCGCCGGATCGAGCAGGGCGAGACCGGCCGCGAAGGAAATCAGCACGAAGGCGAACTCGCCGCCCTGCGCCAGCGAGAAGGAGAAGCGCGAGCCATCCGGCGCGCTCATGGCGAAGAGGCGGGCGAGCAGGAAGAGCACGGCGAGCTTCACCAGGATGAAGCCGAGGACGAGGCCGAGGATCAGTAGCGGCTGGCCCATGAGGAGCGAGAAGTCGATGCCCGCGCCGACCGCGATGAAGAACACCGCGAGCAGCAGGCCCTTGAAGGGCTCGAGATCCATCTCGAGCTCGTGGCGGTATTCGCTTTCCGCCAGCACGACGCCGGCGAGGAAGGTGCCGAGTGCGGCGGAGAGGCCGACGAGCTGCATCAGAAGCGCGATGCCCACGACCATGAGGAGGGCGAGGCCCACGAACACCTCGCGGATCCCGGTATCGGCGATCAGGCGGAACAGGGGGCGCGTCAGGAAGCGCCCGGCCAGCACGATCGCCGCCACCGCCGCCAGCACGGCAAGCGTCTGCGCCCAGCCCGGAAGATCGCCGATGAGGCTGACGCCGTGATCGTCATGGGGCTTCGCCGCGGCGAGCAGCGGCAGGAGGGCGAGGATCGGGATCACCGCGATGTCCTGGAACAGCAGGACAGAGAAGGAGGACTGTCCGGCAGAGGTCTTGAGGAGCCCGCGCTCCGACAGGCTCTGCAGCACGATGGCGGTTCAGGACATGGCGAGGATGAGGCCCGTGGCGATCGAGGACTGCCAGGAGAAGCCCATCGCCAGCGCGCCCGCCCCCAGCGCCAGCGCGGTCAGCACCACCTGGAGGCCACCGAGCCCGATGATCGGCCGGCGCAACGCCCACAGCTTGGAGGGCTGAAGCTCGAGCCCGACGAGGAAGAGCATGACCACGACGCCGAACTCGGCGAAGTGCATGACGTCCGCCCCCTCCTGCCCGACGAGGCCCAGAACCGAGGGGCCGATCACCATGCCGGCGACGAGATAGCCCAGCACGGAACCGAGCCCCAGCCTCGTTGCGAGCGGGGCCGCGATGACGGCCGCCGCGAGATAGACGAAGGCGCCGAGGAGCAGGTCCTGCGGGTGCATCAGTGGGCCGCCGCGTGGAAGGCGGGGGGGAGCGTGTAGCCCACCGCAAGCCGCGAGAGCGGATCGATCCGCCCATCGCGCAGGCCGACGATCAGGTCCCGGTAGGCTTCGGCTTGAGAGGTGAGCTCGGCCGCCGGCAGGCGCCGCCCGGAATGGATGACGAAGGGGGCGAGATAGGCCATGGAACAGAGATAGGCCGTCTGGTTGAAGGGGCTCAGGAGCTCCCCGATCTCGAAGCGGTTCTTGCCCTGCCGGTGGTAGGCGGCCTCGGAGCCGCCGGTCGAGATCGCGGACATCAGGAAGCGCCCGGCGAGCTTGGTGCCGCCCGGCCCGTAGGCCCAGCCGTTCTCGAGCACCAGATCCTGCCATTCCTTGATGATGGCGGGCGAGGAATACCAGTAGAAGGGATGCTGCAGCACGATCAGGTCATGCGCGAGGAGCCGCTGCTGTTCCGCCGCGACGTCGATCGCCAGGTCGGGATAGAGCGCATAGAGATCGACGAGGCTGACGCCCTCCAGCCCGGCGATGGCGCGCAGCATGGCCTTCTGGACGACGGAACCGGTACTGCGGGGATGGGCGTGCAGGATGAGGACCTTCATGGACGGCGATCCTGCCACAATGCCGCCACCATGCAAGAGAGGCCGGACGGTCGGGTCCGGCCCCTGCAGGCGATCAGGTGCTCAGTTCGAGCGGTAGTCCTGGATGCGCGTGGTGCGCAGGCCGGCGAGGCCATGACGGTCGATCGACCGCTGCCAGCTCAGATATTCCTCGACGGTGAGGACGTACCTGTCGCAGGCCTCCTCGAGACTGAGCAAGCCGCCGCGGACGGCCGCGACCACCTCCGCCTTGCGGCGGATCACCCAGCGCTGGTTGCCCGGCGGAGGGAGGTCGGCGACTGTCAGCGGGCTTCCATCGGGCCCGATGACGTAGTTTACGCGGGTACGCAACTGACCGTTCATGAACGAAACTCAACCCATACGCAGCAACTCACTGCATCGAAGCCTAGGTCCCAGCCCCTTAAAATTCGCCTAAGTACAGATGAAGATTTCCCAAACCGCGGGTGGCGGGCGGTGCCATTTCAGCACAACCGGGTTTACAAGCGGGGTGGGAGTGGCCATCTAGCGTCTTGGTTGAGAGTGGACACGCGGAGAGAGGCCCTCATCCGCCCTGTCGGGCACCTTCTCCCATTGCCTTGCAACGGGAGAAGGGACTCGTGGAGGCATTTCCCTTCTCCCGTCGGCGAAGCCGATGGGAGAAGGTGGCCGACAGGCCGGATGAGGGCTCTTCGGGCGGCAAAGCGGCGTAAAGAGAAGGACAGATGATCGGACAGGCTCTCATCGACAGCGTGCGCGAGACCGTCGGCATTGCCGGCGACCCGTCCGCCGTGCGCGTGGTGTGCGCCATGTCGGGAGGCGTTGATTCGACGGTGACGGCAGCACTCCTCAAGCAGGCGGGCTTTGAGGTCGTGGGGATCACGCTGCAGCTCTACGACCATGGCGAGGCGGTGCGCCGGAAGGGTGCCTGCTGTGCCGGACAGGACATCCACGATGCGCGCCGCGCCGCGGCTGCCCTCGACATTCCGCATTATGTGCTCGACTTCGAATCCCGCTTCCGGGAGGCGGTGATCGACGAATTCGTGTCGGGCTATCTCCAGGGCGAGACGCCCATCCCCTGCGTCACCTGCAATCGGACCGTGAAGTTCGCCGACCTCCTGGCGCGCTCCCGGGAGCTTGACGCCGCCGCACTGGCGACGGGGCATTACGTCGAAAGCCGGGCGCGGGCGGACGGCTCCGGCCGGCGCGACATGTTCACGCCTTCGGACCTCGCCCGCGACCAGAGCTATTTCCTGTTCGCCACCACCCAGCCCCAGCTTGACTACCTGCGCTTCCCGCTGGGAGGCCTCTCCAAGGCCGAGACCCGGGCGATTGCCGCCTCGCTGGGCCTGGGCGTCGCCGACAAGCCGGACAGCCAGGACATCTGCTTCGTGCCGGACGGGCGCTATGCCGAACTGATCCTGAAGCTCCGGCCCGACGCCGCCGAACCCGGCGACATCGTGGACATGGACGGCCGGGTGCTGGGCCGGCACGCCGGCATCATCCACTTCACCATCGGCCAGCGCCGGGGCCTCGGCATCGCCGGGGGCGAGCCGCTCTATGTGGTGAAGATCGAGCCCGCCACCCGCCAGGTGGTGGTGGGCCCCCGCGCGGCCCTGAAGCAGACCGACATCGCGCTTTCCAGCCTCAACTGGCTGGGCGACAGGCCGCCCGGCGCCACGCCGCAGCCCGTCCATGCCCGCATCCGCTCGGCGAGGCCCCCCGTTCCGGCCGAGATCCGGGATGACGGGGAGGGCCCGGTGGTGAGGGTCAGCGGCGGGGAATTCGGCGTCTCCCCCGGCCAGGCCTGCGTGCTCTATGCGGGCGAGGGGCCGGGCCAGCGGGTGCTGGGCGGCGGATTCATCGCCAGGCCCTGAAACCCGGCCGCCGCCCGCCCCGTTGTCGCATCAAAGCGGCTGCCAGGGAGGAAGATTTGCCTTGCGCCCCCGGCTTTCCTATAATCGGCCATCACGTGGGAGTATCAGCGTCTTGGCCAAGCTCAACCTGCATCCCAACATCGACCGAGATGTGAAGCGGGGTGTGGCATGGGCCGTCCATGCCTTCACCACCTGCGGGATCGTGCTGGGCTTCCTGGCGCTGGTCTCGGTCCTGAAGAACGACATCGTGGCCGCCTTCATGTGGCTGGGGCTTGCGCTGTTCGTCGACGGGGTGGACGGGACGCTGGCCCGGAAGGCGCGCGTCCTCGAATACACGCCCAATGTCGACGGGCGCACACTCGACAATGTGATCGATTTCTTCACCTATGTCGCCGTTCCGGCGCTGATGGTCTACTGGTTCAACATGACGCCGGTGGACTTCTATTTCTCCGGCCAGACCTGGAGCCTGATCTCCGCGGCGGCGATCATGGCGGTGTCCTGCTACACCTTCGCCAATGTCGGCATGAAGTCGGACGACTACTACTT
>JADCDC010000263.1 GCA_020252385.1 Aestuariivirga sp. | reverse complement strand
TCCCGAGCGCGACACGGCCGGCATGATGCGCGACTACATCGCCAATTTCGACCCGCGCATCGAGGCCCTCGTGCCGAGCCTCGAGCAGCTGCCGAAGATCGCCGCCGACTTCCGCGTCTACTACGCCAAGGTGCCGGTGAGCGGCGGATCCTACACCATGGACCATACCGCATCGATCTTCCTCATGGACGGGCAAGGCCGCTTCGCGGGCACGATCGCCTATGGCGAGGCCCCGGAATCGCGAGAGGCGAAACTCAGGAAGCTTCTGGCCGGCGGCTGAAAGGGCTGGCGGAACGACACTGCAGCATCGCGCCGCCCGGTCATGGCTTCGGGCGGGTGCCTCCCGTGGCGGCCCGGCCCCGCCCGTGGGGATGGGAGTGCCGATGGGTGCGAAGATTGCCCGTCTCGACCGTCTCCTGATCCAGCGTGAGCAGGGTGATCCGCCCTTGCCGCGCCTGCAGCTTGAGCAGCAGGGAGAAGACGCTCTGGTCGTGCCTGTTCTCGCGGAAGTCCCTATGGTTCGGCAGCACGGACGGCTCGTCACGGCAGAGATGGGGATGTGTGGTCATGAAGCCGAGCCAGTCGGCCGCGAATTTCCGTGATCTCTCCCCGGCGCGCCAGGCGTGGAAGCCGGCCGAGTACTGACCCGTGGCGGCAATGTCCCCCGCCTCGCCTGGCACCAGCGCCGACAGCAGGTCCTGGCTGGTCCACTGCGCCTCGATGTAGTGCTGCTGCCAGGCCGCCACGTCGAGGGACGGATCGGCCAGAAATGCGTCGAACCAGGCGACGGGCTTGCCGGGCTCCGCCATGCCGCACCGGCCGTCGGCATAGAGCATGACATCGCCGTCAGCCATGAGGTCCAGCGTCCGCCTGACGATCAGGGGCTTCCACATCCAGTAGCCGAAACCCCGCGGGTAAAGAGCCGCGTAGCGCCGGTAGGAGGGCGGCAGGTCCTGGGCGGAAAAGAGCCTCCAGAAACTCTTGGGGTAGGAGGCGGACAGCTCCTTCAGCAACCGGTAGGACAGAGACTCATAATGAATGTCGCTGCCGAAACTCGTGAAGTAGATCACGCGCAAGCCCCCAATCGCCCCCGCATACACTCAGGGGCCCCACGGTCTGACGGAGAGCAGACAAGCATCGCCCCGAACCGATGGCAACATCCTCGGTGGCGATGACATGACGGCGAACAGAGTGGCCGCCCGCTGCACATGCCATCCTGAACAGCATGATCGAAGTCAATGCCCAGACACGTCGTTGTTGTGCTATGTCTCACTGTCCAAGGCGGCTCCCCGGTCGCAATCAGCCGAATGGGACAATCCCGCCACGGACGGGCCTGGCACAAGAACGACAACAGAATGGGACATTCAAATGTGTGAGAAATGCAGCCAGACGAACCGCCGCCGGTTCCTGACGGGAACGGCCGCGGGCCTTGCGGCGCTTGGTGTGGCGGGCTGGTCGATGACCGGACCAGCCGCCGCCAAGACCTCCCCGACATCCATGACGCCGGATGAAGCCCTTGCAAGGCTCAAGAAGGGCAATGCCCGGTTCATCGCCGAACCCCAGCTCTGCGAAGCCGACCTCGGCAAGCGCCGCGAGCAGGTTGCCGGCGGGCAGGCGCCCTGGGCCACGATCCTCACCTGTGCTGACAGCCGCGTGCCGCCAGAGCTTCTGTTCGGCGGCCTCAACCTCGGCGAACTCTTCGTGTGCCGCAACGCGGGCAACATGGCCGACACGGCCACGATGGGAACAATCGAATATGGCGCGGAACATCTGGGCTCTCCGCTGATCGTCGTTCTTGGCCACGAACGCTGTGGCGCGGTCGCCGCCGCCTGCGAAGTGGCCGAGAAGGGCACCGTGCTTCCGGGCTCGATCGGACCCATGGTGGATGCGATCGTCCCGGCCGCCAAGGCCATGCTCGGCAAGGAGGGTGACCTGGTTGCGAATGTGGTGAGGGAAAGCGCGAAGCGGACGGCGGAGAAGATCGGCACCCAAAGCGAGATCGTCAGCCATATCGTTCACGAAGGGAAGCTGAGGATCGTCTACGGCGTTTACGATCTCGACACGGGCGTGGTGGAATTCCTCGGATAGCCGCTCGCGCGATCCGTGTGCGAAGGGCCATGGCTTCCACCCGAAGCCATGGCCTTGCCATGTCCAGGGCGCGCCAGTCATGCGGGAAAAAATGGTGCCCAGGGCCGGAATCGAACCAGCGACACGCGGATTTTCAATCCGCTGCTCTACCAACTGAGCTACCTGGGCCCGCTGATGTCGGCGGGTGTATAGGTGATCGCGAATGGCCATGCAAGCGTCACGTTGATCGCCGGAAGAGGCTTTTGATACAACGGCTTACCGCGTTTGCGAAAACATTCCTGCCCTCTCCCTGCGAAAGTCCAATAAAAGCCGGGGCCGGTTTTCGATATGACTCGTCCCCCAAGGATGGGGCGCCAACTGGGAGTGGCGTCCCCGGTCCTCGCAACCATGCGCAAGGCCTTCAAGGCCCTGCGGTACAAAGGGGAGAGACATGGCAGATACCACCATTGCGGCCGGCGCTCGATCGCGGCCCATGACCCGGGAGGAGAAGAAGGTCATCGTGGCCTCTTCGGCCGGCACCATCTTCGAATGGTATGACTTCTATCTCTACGGCTCGCTCGCCGCCATCATCGGCGCGCAGTTCTTCACCGCCTTCCCGGAAGCGACGCGCAACGTCTTCGCGCTCTTGGCCTTCGCCGCGGGCTTCATCGTGCGTCCGCTGGGTGCGCTGTTCTTCGGCATGCTGGGCGACCTCGTCGGCCGCAAATACACCTTCCTCATGACCATCCTGATCATGGGCATCTCGACCTTCCTGGTGGGCCTGCTTCCCAACTACAACTCCTGGGGAGCAGCAGCACCGATCATCCTCATCGCGCTGCGCATGGCACAGGGCCTGGCGCTCGGCGGCGAATATGGCGGCGCTGCGATCTACGTCGCCGAACACGCCCCGGCGAACCGGCGCGGGTACTACACGTCCTTCATTCAGACCACGGCCATGCTGGGCCTCCTCCTGTCGCTGATCGTGATCCTGCTGGTGCAGGGCTACGTCAACGCCAACTATCCGGACGCCGCGGTGCTCGACGCCGCCGGTGCGGCTGTCCTCAATCCCGACGGCACGCCGCAGATGATCAAGGCCTTCAACGCCTGGGGCTGGCGCATTCCCTTCCTCGGCTCGATCTTCCTCTTGCTGATCTCGCTCTACATCCGCCTGCAGATGAATGAATCCCCCGCCTTCAAGAAGATGAAGGAAGAGGGCTCGGCATCGAAGGCGCCGCTGCGCGAGGCCTTCGGCAACTGGCGGAATGGCAAGATCGCGCTGATCGCGCTCCTGGGCCTCGTCGCGGGTCAGGCGGTCGTGTGGTACACCGGCCAGTTCTACGCGCTGTTCTTCCTGCAGAACGTCATCAAGCTCGACAGCTTCACGGCGAACGTCCTCGTCGCCTGGTCGCTGATCCTCGGCACGGGTGGCTTCCTGTTCTTCGGCTCGCTCTCGGACCGCATCGGCCGCAAGCCGATCATCCTGGCGGGCTGCCTGATCGCCGCGCTGAGCTACATGTGGGTCTTCAATACCCTGACCAAGGTGGCGAACCCGGCGCTCCATGCCGCGCAGCAGACCCCGGTGACGGTGACCGCAGATCCGGCTGACTGCTCGTTCCAGTTCAACCCGACAGGCACGCTGAAGTTCACCAACTCCTGCGACGTGGCGAAGGCCCAGCTGCAGCGGACCTCGGTGAACTACTCGACCGTGCCGGGCCCCGCGGGCAGCGTGGCCGAGATCAAGGTTGGCGACACGGTGGTGCCGTCCTTCAACGCCGCCAGCAACGCCGCCGCCATCAAGGCTGCGACGGACGCGCTCGCCGCCGCCAAGTCGGGCACCGACCAGGCCGCGATTGATGCGGCCCAGGCTGCACTCGACAAGGAGAAGGCGGTGAAGCCCGCCTTCGAGAAGGCGCTGAACGATGCGCTGAAGGCGGCCGGCTACCCGCTGGTGGCCGCCGACAACACCACGGTTGCGAAGGCGTCGAACTTCTTCGACATCTTCACCGGCCAGAAGCTGGCGATCGTCGCGATCCTGACCTACCTCATCATCCTCGTGACGATGGTGTATGGCCCGATCGCGGCTGCCCTCGTCGAGCTCTATCCGACGCGCATCCGCTACTCCGGCCTGTCGCTGCCCTATCACATCGGCAACGGCTGGTTCGGCGGCCTGATGCCGGCAACCGCCTTCGCGATCTCCGCCCAGTCCGGCAACATCTATGCCGGCCTGTGGTACGCGATCGTGATTGCCATGATGACGGTGGTCATCGGCGCGATCTTCGT
>JADCDC010000262.1 GCA_020252385.1 Aestuariivirga sp. | reverse complement strand
GGCAGGGTGAGGGGGTGGTTGCGACGCGTGAGGTGTTGGACAGCGGACTCGCGGAGAGGCCCCCTCACACTGCCCTCTCCCCCTCAAAGGGGGAGAGGAATGACATGACAAGGAATGGGGAGAGGAATGACATGACAAGGGATGGGGGAGAGGAATGACATGACAAGGGATGGGGGAGAGGAATGCTGAGGGATGGGACGGCATCTGGATGGGGTCAGGTGGCATCTTGCGGGATGCTCGGAAACGGGCAAGATCACCCCAAACTGGTCATTCCGAACGTGTAGGAGACGAGCATGACAGAGAGCGCACCGCCGGGCTGGGTTTACAACGAAACGGTTCGGATGTTCGCCACACCCGGAGATCCGCCTTTCGAGGATGAGAGCGAGCTTGTCCGGCACTGGGGTCGCGCGTGGGGCGTCAACAATGATGTGGGCCGCATCCGTTCGATTCTCATGCACCGGCCAGGCGATGAGATGAAGATCGTCGATCCTGCGAAGCGGATCGAGCGCATCGGCTCTTTCGGCGACATCGAGCAAGGTTGGTATTTTCAGAGCGATACGGTGCCACCGCTCGCGGACATGCAGGCACAGCATGATGCTCTCGTGGCCATGCTGAGGGCCCGAGGTGTCGAGGTTCACGTCGTCGACGGTGTGGAGGGAGGGCGGCTCAAGTCCTGCTATACGCGCGATCCGCTGATCATGGTGAATGGCGGCGCCATCGTCTGCCGCATGGGCACGCGCATCCGGCGCGGCGAGGAACTGGCGATCACGCGCACGCTGGCGAGGCTTGGCATTCCGATCCTGCGGACGCTCTCGGGCTCGGCACTCATGGAGGGCGGCAGCTTCGCGTGGATCAATGCGAAAACCGCCGTCATCGGCTGCGGCATCCGCGTCAACCGCGAGGGTGCCGAGCAGGTGGCGGAGGTGCTGAAGCGGCAGGGCGTGGAGCTGATCGCCGTCGATCTTGTCGGCTATGACATCCATATCGACGGATCCTTCCTCATGATCGACCGGGACCTCGCCCTCGTCGATCCTTTCGGCCTGCCATTCTCCTTCATCGAACGGCTCAAGGAGTTGAAGGTCCGGACGGTCGAGATCAGTCCCGCCGACAACAAGTGGATCGTGAATTCGCTCGCCGTGGCTCCGGGCGAACTCATCATGCCGGAGGGCGCCACCAACCGCACCCTCGACCAGCTCGCGTCACACGGCGTGCGCTGGACGGTCCTTCCCTATGCCGCCATGCAGCTGAACGGCGGCGGCATCCACTGCTCGACGACGCCCCTCATCCGCGATCCCGTGTGAGATGGGGAGAGGACGAAACAGGGGCATGGGGTAAAGGAAGAGGCAGCGGTCTGGCACCCCGCTTGAGGGTTCCTTGCCATCCCGCCCGTCTCCGGCCATAAGACGCGCCGGTTGTGGTGGTTTCACGGTTTTTCGGGTTGAGTGACATGAAACAGGCGTTGCGGCTGGGGATTGCGGGGCTGGGGACGGTTGGCGGCGGGGTCTTGGACATCCTGTCGCGCCACAAGGATCTCGTGGCGGCGCGGGCCGGGCGGCCTGTGGAGGTCGTGGCGGTGTCGGCGCGCGCCAGGGGCAAGGACCGCGGGCATGACCTCTCGAAGCTCGCCTGGCATGACGATCCGGTGAAGCTGGCGGCGGACCCGTCGGTCGACGTCTTCGTGGAACTGATGGGGGGCGAGGGCGATCCGGCCAAGGCGGCCGTCGAGACGGCGATCAGGGCGGGCAAGCATGTGATCACCGCCAACAAGGCATTGCTGGCGCACCACGGCTCCGCCCTGGCGCGGCTCGCCGAGGAGACGGGCGTTGCCCTCAATTTCGAGGCCTCCGTCGCCGGCGGCATTCCGATCGTCAAGACGATCCGCGAGGGGCTGGCGGGGAACCGCGTGGGCAAGCTGTTCGGCATCATGAACGGCACCTGCAACTACATCCTCACCAAGATGGGGAACGAAGGCCGGAGCTTCGCCGAAGTGCTGAAGGAGGCTCAAGAGCTTGGCTATGCCGAGGCCGACCCCACCTTCGACGTGGGCGGCTTCGACACGGCGCACAAGCTCGCGGTGCTCACCTCGCTCGCCTTCGGCACCGAGGTGAACCTCAAGGCCATCGACATCGAGGGCATCGAGCAGATCACGCTGGACGACATCCGCAATGCCTCCGAGATGGGATACAAGATCAAGCTCCTCGGCGTGGCGGTGGCCAGCGAGCACGGCATCGAGCAGCGCGTGCACCCGACACTGATCCGGAAAGGTTCGCCCGTGGCCGATACCGATGGCGTGTTCAACGCGGTCGTCGTGAAGGGCGATTTCGTGGGCGACCTGATGCTGGAGGGCCGGGGTGCGGGCGCGCATCCGACCGCCTCCGCCGTGCTCTCCGACATCGTGGACATCGCGCGCGGCAACATGCGTCCGGCCTTCGGCGTGCCGGCGAAGGACCTGAAGCGCTACAAGGCGGCCCCGCAGAAGGCGCATGAGGGCGGCTTCTACGTGGCGCTGAACCTCCTCGACAAGCCGGGTGCGGTCGCCGCCGTGGCGCGGATCCTGGCGGACGAGAAGATCTCGCTCGAGAGCATCTTCCAGCGCGGCAAGACGGAGAAGGACGCGCCGCGCGCCACCGCTCCCTTCATCCTCATCACCCATGACACGGTGGAGAGCGCCATGCGCGCCGCACTCGACCGCATCGAGAAGGACGGCCATGTTGCGGGCCACCCGCGCATGATCCGGATCGAGAGGCTTTGACGGCTGACACCAGGCCACGCGCCTTCCTGAACGTCGAGCGTTCGGCCTCGGGCCGCCGCTGGAAGGCGAGGCTCGACGACCAGCGCATCGCCGAGGCGATCGCTGAGCGCCATGACCTGCCCGAGATCGTGGGCCGCGTGCTGGCGGCGCGGGGCGTGGGTGTGGATGAGGCGGAAGCCTTCCTCAACCCGACCATCCGAACGCTGATGCCCCAGCCCTCGGCACTCATGGACATGGAGAAGGGCGCTGCCCGCCTCGCCGAGGCCGTCATGGCGGGCGAGAAGATCGGCGTCATCGCAGATTATGACGTCGATGGCGTCTCCTCCGCCGCCATGCTGATGCTGTTCCTCGCGGCGGTGGGATCATCCTGCACGGTCCATATTCCGGACCGGCTGACGGAGGGCTATGGCCCTTCCGAACGCGCGGTGGAGCAGCTCAAGGCCAATGGCGCGCAGGTGCTCGTGACGCTCGATTGCGGGGTGATGGCGCATGACCCGCTGGCGCGCGCGGCCGAACTCGGCCTCACCACCATCATCGTCGATCATCACCAGGCGGGCGAACTGCTTCCGCAAGCCCATGCGGTGATCAACCCGAACCGCCAGGACGATGTGTCGGGGCTGGGCTATCTCTGTGCCGCGGGCGTCACCATGATCTTCATCGCGGCGGTGAACAAGGCGCTGCGGCTCAAGGGCTGGTATGGCGGCGCGCGGCCCGAGCCCAACATGCTGCAGTGGCTGGAACTCGCAAGCCTCGCAACCGTGTGCGACGTGGTGCCCTTGAAGGGGCTCAACCGCGCCTATGTCACGCAAGGGCTCAAGATCATGGCCAGGCGGGAG
>JADCDC010000261.1 GCA_020252385.1 Aestuariivirga sp. | reverse complement strand
CTCCGTGCCGACCGCGTCGGACGTCCAGCCGGCGAACAACTCCGCCACGGAACTCACGACCGTCACCATCGGCACGGACCTGAAGCTCGGCATCGAGAGCCTGCCGCCCGGAAACGCGGTGAACGGCAGCCTCGTGACCTATCGCTTCACGGTCAGCAACCTCGGGCCGGAGCTTCCTCCCGGTTCGGGCCAGCCTGCGGCCACCAATGTCAGCGTCAGAATTCCCAAGCCCGCGGGGCTCGCGGGCATCGTCACGCCGCCGGGCTGCACGCTGGCGCCACCACCCGCCAACGCCTACACCTGCGTGATCGCCGGGCCGATCGCGGTCAACGGCACCGCCACGGTCGATCTCACGGGCCAGGTCGCCGCGGCGGCGCCATCCACCATCACGGTGTCCGGCAGCATCACAGCGTCCAATCCGCCCGATCCGATCGCAAGCAACAACAATGCCGTCACAAGCACGAATGTCACGACCGGCTCGGACGTGAAGATCGTGAAGGACCGCACGCCGGCCACCGGCATCATCCTCGTCGGTCAGGAGGTGACCTTCACGCTGACCGCGTCCTACACGGGCGATTCGCCGAACGACCTCCAGATCACCGACACGATCCCGGCCAACTATCAGATCGACGAGGTCATCACCCCGGCAAACTGGACCTGCTCGCAAAGCGGCCCCGATAATCAGACGGTAACATGCGACCGGCCCTCCGGCCCGCCCGGGTCCGGTTTCGATCAGCTTCTCGGCGTGGTCACCATCAAGACCACGGCAATCTCGGCGGGCGATCCACCGGCCACCACGAACACGGCGGAGATCACCACCACCTCGAACGATCCCATTCCGGCAAACAATACGGATACCGATGGCGGCGCGGCGATCCGGGTGCCGGAGCTCGATCTGTCCTCCACCAAGACCTGCCCGGCCATACCGCTCGTGGTCGAAGGAAACACCTATCCCTTCACGCTCCGGGCCTCCAACACCGGCAACCTGCCCTTCAGCGGAACGATGCAGCTGGTGGACACGCTGCCCGCAGGCCTCCAGCTGTCATCGATCTCCAATGCGAACGGCTGGATCTGCAACCCCGTGCCGTCGGGGCCCGGCCCGGTCGAGATCATCTGCGAAAAGACCTATGACGCAGGCTCCGAGCTGCTGCCCGGCCAGAACACCCCCACGGTGACGCTGAACGCCACGGTCCTCGATGGCGCCCCGTCTTCCATCACCAACGAAGTCACCGTCAGGCTGCCCGACGGCGCGCCGCTGCAGGACGCACAGCCCGGCAATGACGCGGATTCCTGCACCATCGGCTCCTTCGCGCCCGGCGCATCCGCCGACATCCAGGTGATCAAGACCGCGACCGAGCCGGAGGTGAAGGCCGGCGACGAGCAGACCTTCAACATCAAGGTGGTCAACAACGGCCCGTCCAGGGTCAGCTCCCTCGACTTCACGGACAGGCTGGAACGCCTCATCAACAGCAACGAGGGGCCGACCGGCGCCGGGCTCGTCTCCCTGATGGTCAATCCGAACGCGGCCACCGGCTTCATCTGCGCCACGTCTGCAACCGATTCCACAACCCGTGAGCTGACGTGTGAATTCGACGCGTCCGACCCGAACGACCAGAATACCTTCTTCCCGGTCTGCAATCCGGCAACACCCGGCGACTGCCCCGAGATCGCGGTGACGGTCCGGCCCGGCGGAAACGGCGGAACGCGCACCAACATTGCCAGGGCCCTCGCGAACATCGGCGATCCCAACCTCGCCAACAACGAGGGGAAGGCCACCTTCGACGTGACGCCTGCGGCGGACATCCAGGTCACCAAGACCGGTACGCCGGACCCGGTGAAGGCCGGCCAGGACCTCATCTATGTCGTCACCGCCAAGGTGACCGACGACGGACTGAGCCAGGCCACGAACGTGACCGTTACCGACACGCTGCCGGAGGGGCTGACGTTCATCAGCGCCGAACCGTTCGATGGCGGCCCGCCCTGTTCCACGACCCCCATCCCGGGGTCCACGACCAGCGCAGCCTCCAACAACAACACCGTCGCGTGCAATCTCGGCACCATCGGCAACGGCGCGCAGCAGACCGTCACCATCACGGTGCGGCCCAATCTCAGCCTGCGCGGCAAGACGATCCTCAACACGGCGAAGGTGGAGACCGAAACGCCCCAGCCGACGGGCACCGACACCACGCCCAATGAGGACACCGTGGAAACGACGGTGGAGGCTCCGCGCCTCGATCTCCAGATCACCAAGACGGACGACCCCGATCCGGTGACCCTGCTGGAGGAAACCACCTACACCATCACCGTCCAGAACAATGGCCCGTCGGATTCCGAAAACGTCGAGATGATCGACGAATTGCCGAGCGACGGCTTCTCCTTCGTGACCGTATCTGATTCCGCGGGCTTCTCCTGCTCGGGCGTCAATCCCGGCGACGTCGGCGGCACGCTGTCCTGCACCAGGCCGAGGCTCGATGCCGGGAGCAGTGCCGCCATCAAGGTCAAGATGAAGGCCATCAAGAAGGGCGTGTTCACGAACGGGGCCAGGGTCACCTCCGACGAGATCAGGCAGCAGCCCATTGTGGGCGACTGGGAAGGCCCGATCCGGAACAACGCCGTGCTGCAGGCCACGACGGTGATCGGCCGCGTCGACCTCGCGGTCACGAGCAAGGTGCCCTCGGTCAATCCGGTGGGGCTGCTCGTGCCCTTCACCTACACGATCCTGGTGGAAAACAAGCCCGGCGAAAACCTCACCGAGGCCGACGTCGTGTCGCTCAGCGACAGCCTGCCGGAGGGCATGGTCCTCACCGGCACGCCGAGCTGGAGCGTGACCGAAGGAACGGCGACCGGAGGGCCCGGTCCCGCCAACTGCTCGGGCACTGCCGGCGACACGAGTTTCGACTGCGGCTTCGGAACGGTGAGCAATCCCGCCAAGATCGCGATCACCGTGCCGGTCAGGGTTGCAAGGGTCACGTCCTCGCCGACCCAGAACTTCGTCAACACGGCGGAGGTCAAGACCACTTCCCGCGACATCAACCCGGACAACAACCGGAAGGACAGCGAGAACACCACCGTCAACTCCGCCACGCTGTCCGGCTTCGTCTACCGCGACTTCGACAATGACGGCACCAAGGACACGGTCGATACCGGGATCAACAATGTTCCCGTCACACTCGAGGGAACGGCCACGCAGGACGGCTCGTCGATCGGGCCCATCAGCGTCAACACCAACGCCAGCGGACAATACACGTTCAGCGGCCTGCCTGCCGGCACCTACAAGCTGACGCGGGGCGGCGGCACGAACCTGGCCTCGATCGAGTCCTATCTCATCGATGGCAAGGCGACGCCCGGCACGGACACCTCTTCGCCCGGCACCGGAGTCGATCCGAACGAGATCAACAGCATCGGCATTGTCGTCCTGAACCAGGGGATCAACTTCAACTTCGGCCTCGTCCCCACGGCGCGGGTCGGCATCGCCAAGCAGGCGGGCACTCCCGTCATCAACGCCGATGGCTCGGTCAACGTCCCCTTCACGCTCCGGGTCAAGAACCACAGCCTTGAGCCCGTGAAGAACGTGAAGATCACGGATGTTCTGGCCGGCGTCACGCCGGCATTCGGCACCTACATATCATCCGGTGCGCTGACGCCTGGGCAGTACACGATTTTCACTGCGCCGGCAGCGACGCCTGGTTCCTGTACTGGCGCCAACGCCAACTTCAATGGCTCCTCCGACACCACCGTGTTCGACAGTGGCAATGCGAGCATCGCCAAGGGCGGCACCTGCACCGTGACGTTCACCGTCCGTGTCCGCCCGGTGGAACCGCTTCCCAACGCTGTAAACGGCGCGCGCTATCTGAACCAGGCGGAGGTCGAAGCCGTCGGCGTCGATTCGGGCCAGGACAAGAACTACAAGCCCGGCAACGCCGCGGTCTCGCAGCTCCAGGATCTGTCGGACAACGGCAACAACACGGATGCGAACAACAACGGCATCAGCAACGAGGCGAACGAGAACGACAAGACCCCGGTCAACTTCAACTACGCGCCGGGGATCGACGTCACGAAGGAAGCGAACACCAGCGACTTCAGCACGCCTGCCGTCAAGGCCGGCGACACCGTCACCTATGTGATCAGGGTCAGGAACACGGGCAACGTGAACCTCACCCAGGTCACCCTCACCGATCAGCTGAAGAACGGCGCCAACACCAGCCTGATGCTCACCTCCGGACCCACATTCAACACCGGCAGCGATACCGGGTCTGACAACATCCTGTCTCCGAACGAGACATGGACCTATGCCGCGTCCTACGATCTCACGCAGAATGACGTCAACAGCGCCAGCCTCACCAACACCGCCGCCGGGGAATTCAAGCCGCCCTATGGCGCCAACGTGAGGGATGACGGGTCGGTCGTAACGCCACTTACGGCTTCACCCTCCATCACGCTGGTGAAGACGGCCGATGCCTCGAAGGTATCGGATCCGGCGGCGATCGGTGAGGAGATCACCTACAGCTTCACGGTGACCAACAACGGCAACGTGACGCTCACCGACATCACGCTCACGGATCCGAAGGTGGACATCCCGCCCGATCTCAAGATCGCGGCACTCGAACCCGGTCAGTCCGACAGTGGGACCTTCACGGCGCGCTACTTCCTCAAGCAGGAGGATCTCGATGCCCGGAAGGTTGTGAACACCGCGACCGTCACCGGCAACACGCCCGCGGGCGGCAGTGTCAGCGATATCTCCGGCACGGAGCAGTCGAACGATACGCCGACCGAGGTTCCGCTCAACGCGCGAAGCGGACTGGCGCTGACCAAGGACGGTGAATGGATCGACGACGACACCAGCACCGTGCCGGAGGTGGGCGAGAAGATCAGCTACACCTACAAGGTCACCAACACCGGCACCGTGACGCTCAACAGCGTGAGCGTGACCGAGCTCGCGGCACCGGCCTTCACCGGCACGGGCACGCCGCCCGTTCCCCTCTTCGGCAGCGCCGACCAGGGCTCGCCCGCGGGCACGCTGAAGCCCGGCGAGACAGCCACCTACACGGCCGACTATGTGCTCACCCAGGCCGACATCGACGCCGGCAAGGTCGATAACCAGGCCGACACCTCCGGAGAGACGCAGACGGGTGACGACGTCTCCGACACGTCCCGCCCGACCGGAGCAGCCGATGACGGCCCGACGACGGTGGAGCTTCCGGCCGCGCCCTCCATCACGCTG
>JADCDC010000260.1 GCA_020252385.1 Aestuariivirga sp. | reverse complement strand
GGCGGCGATCCTGTTCCAGGGCGGCTTCTCGCCGTCGCTCGTCGTGCTGATCGGCTCGGCGGTGCTGCTGGGCCTCATGAACGTGATCTTCTACCAGCTGCTGCGGGCACCCACCGAGATGGGGCAGAAGCTCCTCGACCAGATCGAGGGCTTCCGGCTCTATCTCGCGACCGCCGAGGAAGAGCGCCTCAAGGTGCTGCATCCGCCTGAGAAGACGCCGGAACTCTTCGAGCGCTACCTTCCCTATGCGCTCGCCCTCGACTGCGAGAACGAGTGGAACGCCAAGTTCACCGCGGTGCTGGCCGCCGCAGCGGCGGCGGGGGCCGCGGCTGCACCGGCCTGGTATTCCGGCCGGCACTGGGACGCCGGCCGCAGCGGCGGTTTCACCGAAAGCCTGGGCCGTAGCCTCGCCACCAGTGCGGCCGCGGCATCGACCGCGCCGGGAAGGAGCTCCGGCTCGTCCGGCCGCGGATCATCGGGCGGCGGTGGCGGGGGCGGCGGCGGCGGTGGGTGGTAGCGCGGAGGCCAGCCTCACCCCTCCAGCGCCTCGCGCTTCAGTTCGAGTTCGAGCCATTGTTCCTCCGATGCCGCGAGATCGGCGCGGGCGGCGGTGAGGCGTGTGGCTGATTGCTCGAAGGCCTTGGGATCACGCGTGAAGAGTGTTGCGTCGGCGAGCTTCGCCTCGAGGCTGGTGATCTCGGCTTCGAGTTTCTTCATCGTGGCGGGGAGTGTCTCCAGCGCGTGCTTTTCCTTGAAGGAGAGCTTGCGCTGCGCCTGCTGCTGCTCGCCGCGCGGCTGTGATGACGTGGGCTTCGATGCTTCCGGTTTCGCCTTGCGCGCTTCCACACCCATGCCGCGCTGCGCCACCATGTCGGAATAGCCGCCGGCATATTCCGTCCACTTGCCGTTGCCTTCGAACATCAACACCGAGGTTGCGACACGGTCGAGGAAGTCGCGGTCATGGCTGACCAGCAGGATGGTGCCCTGGTAATCGGCCAGCATCTCCTGCAGCATGTCGAGGGTTTCGAGATCGAGATCGTTGGTCGGCTCGTCGAGGACGAGGAGGTTCGAGGGCTTCGCCAGTTCGCGCGCCAGGATGAGCCGCCCGCGCTCGCCGCCCGACAGCACGCCGACGGGGGTCCGCGCCTTTTCCGGCGGGAACAGGAAGTCCTTCATGTAGGAGACGACGTGCTTCGTTTCGCCATTGACGGTGACGGAGGAGCCGCGCCCGTCGGTGATGACATCGGCGAGCGTTGCCGCGGGGTCGAGGCTCTGGCGGCTCTGGTCGAGTGTCACCCGCTGGAGATTGGTGCCGAGGCGGATCGTTCCCTGATCGGGTGCGAGCTCGCCCGTGAGGAGCTTGACGAGCGTCGTCTTGCCCGCGCCATTGGGCCCCACGATGCCGAGCCGGTCGCCGCGCATGACGAGAAGATCGAGGTTGGACACGATGGGTCTTTCGCCGAAGCTCTTCGACACGCCCTTCGCCTCCGCCACCAGCTTGCCGGAGAGATCGCCTGTGGAGGCCGCCATGCGCACACCACCAAGCGCCCCCACATGGTCCTTCCGCTCCTTGCGGAGGCTGGCGAGAAGATCCACGCGGCGCATGTTGCGCTTGCGCCTTGCGGTGACGCCATAGCGCATCCAGTGCTCTTCCTGCTCGATCCGCTTGGCGAGGAGCTGCTGATCGGCTTCCTCCTTCGCCAGCACCTCGTCGCGCCAGCTCTCGAAGGCGGCGAAGCCGCGCTCGAGCCTGCGCGACTGGCCGCGGTCCAGCCAGACGGTGCGGTTGGTGAGCGCCTCGAGGAAGCGCCGGTCGTGGCTGATCAGCACGAAGGCGGAGCGGAGCGACTTCAGCTCCGCTTCCAGCCATTCGATGGCGGGAAGATCGAGATGGTTCGTCGGCTCGTCGAGAAGCAGGATGTCAGGCGCGGGCGCGAGCGTGCGGGCGATGGCGGCGCGGCGGATCTCACCACCCGAGAGGCGCTTCGGTTCCTCCTCGCCGGTGAGGCCCAACTCGCGCAGGAGGTAGGTGCAGCGGTGCGGGTCATCCGCCGGACCGAGGCCCGCCGCCACATAGTCGAGAACGGTGGCGAAGCCCGAGAGGTCCGGCTCCTGCGGGAGATAGCGGATGGTGGTGCCGGGCTGGACCCAGCGCTCGCCGCGGTCGGCCTCCACCATGCCGGCGGCGATCTTGAGGAGCGTCGACTTGCCCGAGCCGTTGCGCCCGACGAGTGCCACGCGCTCGCCCTCGGCGACGGAGAGTTCCACGCCGTCGAGAATGGGACGGCCGCCGAAGGTCAGCCCGATGCCGCGCAGATGAAGGAGGATCCTGCTCATGTGGAGCTGGGGTCTAGCTTAAAGAGACCCGCTTCTCCAGTCCCCCAGATATGCGGCAAGGCCCGGAAGGTCGGTGGCGGCGAGAAGCTCCGCCGTGGGCCGGAGCGCCAGGATGCGGCCATTCTCGAGATAGGCGGTGTGGCTTGCGGCGTGGCGGGCGTCTTCCGGCTGGTGGGTGACCATCACCACCGTCATGCCGCGTGCCTTCTGCATGGAGGTGACGAGGTCCAGCATGTCGCGGCGGAGTGCGGGACCCAGGGCCGCGAAGGGCTCGTCGAGGAGCAGGACCGGCCGCTCCCGCACGAGCGCGCGGGCGATGGCGACGCGCTGGCGCTCGCCGCCCGAAATCTCGCCCGGCTTGCGGCTGGCAAGCGCCGAGAGCCCGACATCGGCGAGTGCCGCCTCGACCCGCCTGCGATCCTCCGGAGCGAGCTTCAGCGTTGGCGCGATGCCGAGCGCCACGTTGCGGGCCACGTCGAGATGGGCGAAGACATTGTGGTCCTGGAAGATCATGCTGACGGGGCGGCGGTCCGGCGGAAGCGCGGTGACGTCCGCGCCACCGATCAGCACGCGGCCCGAGAGCGGCGTCTCGAATCCGGCAATCAGGTTGAGGAGTGTCGACTTGCCGCCGCCCGAGGGGCCGATGACCGCCGTGAAGGACGCGGGCGGAAACACCGCGTCGAAGGACATCGCCATTTCCTCAAAGCGGAAGGTGATCGACTGGAGGGCGATCATCTGGGCGCACTCCAGCGTTCCGCCAGCGCCGAGAAGGCGAGGACGATGGCGCCGAGAACAAGCGCCGTGCCGATCGCCGCGTCGAAGCGGTAACTGCCCATCTGGCGGTAGATCAGGGATGGAAGCGTCACGAAATCCTGCGTGCCGAAGAGGGAGATGGCCGTCAAGTCCCCCAGCGACAGGATGAGCGCCATGATGAGCGCCAGGCCGATCGCCCGCTTCATCACGGGAAGCTCCACAATGCGGAACCGCGCAAGGCCGCCGAGGCCGAGGCTGAGGCACAGCCTGTCATGCGCCTCGGCCGACTGGGCGAGGGCCGGCAGCAAGGCGCGGGCGACGAAGGGCAGCGACATCAGCGCATTGAGCGTGATGACCAGGAAGGCCGAGAGCCCCGTCCCCGCATAGGCGATGAGGCTGATGAACCAGCCGGTGGCCAGTGCTGCGGGCGGCACGATCCAGGAGGTGAGCACGGCAAGTGCCGCGATGCGCCGCCACGCACCACTGCGCACGGCGAGCACGGCGAGCGGCCAGACGAGGGCGAAGGCCAGCGTGGCACTGGCGGCACCGAGTGCCAGGCTCGTCACCATGGCCCTGAAGAGCAGCGGCGAGACGTCGATGCGGAACAGCCCGGCGCCCACCAGCGCCGCGAGCGGCGGCAGCAGGAGCAGCAGGGCGAGGAGGATCACCGCGCCATCAACGAGGCGCGCGGCCGGATCCTTGCCGTCATAGCGCCTCGAACCGAGGCGCAGTGCGGGCCAGGCTCTCGCCAGACCGCCCCAGCGCTGGGCCAGCAGCGCCAGGCCGGCACAGAGGGCGAGTTGCACCAGCGCCAGCATGGAGGCGCGCTGCGGATCGAAATCGGCGCGCAGCGACTGGTAGATCGCGACCTCGAGGGTTGCGGCACGCGGGCCACCGCCCAGCGTCAGCACGATGGCGAAGCTCGCCGCACAGAGCAGGAAGATGAGAAGTGCCGCACCCGCAACGCCCGAGCGGACCTGCGGCCACTCGACGAGCCGCCACAGCGACAGGGAGGACAGCCCGAGCTGGGCCGCGAGCTTGAAGTTCTCAGGTGGAATGCGCTCGAGATCCGACAGGATGAGGCGCGCGGCGAGCGGCGCGTTGAAGAACACATGCGCCAGGAGAATGCCCTGGAGCCCGTAGATGTCGATAAGGCCGCCGAGCCAGCCCCTGGCGCCATAGACCTCGATGATGCCGATGATGACGGTGATGGCCGGAAGCGCCAGCGGCAGGTTGAGGAGCTTGAGAAGAAGGCCGCGGCCCCGGAATTCCTGCTGCCGCGCCAGGGCGCGTGCGAGCGGCAGGCCGAGCGCCAGGGACAGGAGCGTCGACAGACCCGCCTGCAGCAGGGTGAAGTTCAGGACACGGAGGACGTAAGGGTCGATCCCCGTCAGCCCCTGCGACAGCCCCATGCGCAGCACAGGCAGGAAGCCGAGCGCCAGTGCCAGGGCGAGGAAGGCGAGCGCCGCCAGTGCCGGCGCTCGCGATGGGCGGTAGGCGATCACGCCCTGGATGTCACTTCGCGGTGGCGTTCAGCCACTCGTCGATCCAGGC
>JADCDC010000026.1 GCA_020252385.1 Aestuariivirga sp. | reverse complement strand
TGGCAGCACATGACCGTTCTTCAGAACGTGATCGAGGCGCCCGTGCATGTGCTGGGGGTGCCGCGCGCGGAGGCGGTCGAACGCGCGGAAAAGCTGCTCCACAAGGTGGGGCTTTTCGACAAGCGCGACCAGTATCCGGCCTTTCTTTCGGGCGGACAGCAGCAGCGCGCGGCGATCGCGCGGGCACTGTGCATGGAACCCAAGGTGATGCTGTTCGACGAGCCCACGTCCGCCCTCGACCCGGAACTGGTCGGCGAGGTCCTGAAGGTCATCCGCGACCTGGCGGAAGACGGCCGCACCATGATCCTCGTCACCCATGAGATGCACTTCGCGGCCAGCGTCTCGAGCCACGTCATCTATCTCTACAAGGGACTGATCGAGGAGGAGGGGCCTCCTTCGCAGGTTTTTGGCAGCCCGAACAGCCAGCGCTGCCACCAGTTCGTGTCGTCGAGCCATGCCTGATCTTTGCCCTTTTTGTGACTTTTTTTCATTTCAACAGCACCGGTGGCAGAAGCCACTAACATCCAAGGAGTAGAGTGAATGAAATTGTCCCGTCGTTTCGTGTTTGCCGCCGCGGCTGCCGCGATGCTGGCCGGAGCCTCTTCCGCCGCCATGGCCGACATCCGGTTTGGCGTTGCCGCCGAGCCCTATCCGCCGTTCTCCTCGAAGGACGCGTCCGGCAAGTGGGTCGGCTGGGAAATCGACCTCATGAATGCCGTCTGCGCGCAGATGAACGAGAAGTGCGAACTCGTGGAAGTCGCCTGGGACGGCATCATCCCGGCCCTCACCTCGAAGCAGATCGACGTGATCTGGTCCTCCATGTCGATCACGCCGGAGCGCCAGCAGACGATCGACTTCACGAACATGTATTACAACACGCCCACCGTCATCATCGGCGCCAAGACGGGTGACACCAACATCGAGCCCGACCATCTCAAGGGCAAGGTGATCGGCGTTCAGGTCGCCACCACTCACGAGAAGTACGTGCAGAAGTACTATGCCGCGGCAGGCGCCGAGGTGAAGACCTATGCCACGCAGGACGAGGCCAACAACGATCTGGCCGCCGGCCGCCTCGACTACGTGCAGGCCGATGCCTCCGCACTCGATGCCTTCCTCAAGACGGAGCAGGGCGCTGCCTGCTGCGAACTCAAGGGCCAGGTGAAGCATGACTCGGCGATCCTCGGCGAAGGTGTCGGCGGCGGCGTCCGCAAGGAAGACACGGCGCTGAAGGAGAAGCTCAACGCCGCCATCGCCGAACTGGCCAAGTCCGGCAAGATGAACGAGATCACCAATGCCTACCCGGATCTCGTCGGCAAGATGATCCTCCCGAACTGACGCAGATGGGGCCCGCGGTTGATCCGCGGGCCCTTTCGCATCCCGCCCGATGTCAGCAAAGCCCGGCTTTCCAGAGATCCTCGCGCTTGGGCCCACGGGCTACGGCGACGAACTGCTCTGGGGTGCGGCCATGAGCCTGGCGATCGCGCTCCTTGCCTATGCGCTGGGATTGCTGATCGGCACGATCGGCGCGCTGTGCAAGCTGAACGGCAGCCTTCTCACCCGATCGATCCTCGAGGGCTACACCACGCTCGTTCGCGCGGTGCCGGAACTGATCCTCATCCTTATCCTCTATTATGCCGGCACCGCCACGCTGAACCACCTGCTGGAGAGCGCGGGCTATGAGGCGATGGCCATCAATGGCTTTGCCGCCGCGGTGCTGGTGCTGGGCTTTGTTCAGGGCGCCTACTCGACGGAGGTGCTGCGCGCCGCCATGCAGGCAATCCCTTCGGGGCAGATCGAGGCCGCAAAGGCATATGGCATGTCGCCGTGGCTGATCTTCCGCCGCATCACGCTGCCCGCCATGTTGCCCTTCGCCATTCCCGGGCTCGCCAACCTCTGGCTGATCGTCACCAAGGATACCGCCTTGATCGCCGTCGTGGGCTACACCGAACTCGCACTGGCCACCCGCCAGGCCGCCGGCAACACCAAGCTCTATTTCACCTTCTTCATCTCGGCGGGGGTGATCTACCTGATCATCACGCTTGTCTCGCAAAAGGGCTTCGCCCTGCTGGAGCGCCGGGTGCGGCGCGGTCAGCGGCAACTGGCATGAGGCGGCCCGCATGAACACCGGCACACTCAAGCTGATCGCCAAGTCGCTGGTGGTGGCGTTGCTCCTGCTGCTGCTGGCCGGGCTACTCTACTGGCTGTTCTTCGCCTCCCGCTGGGACTGGATCGGCAAGTACCTTCCGCTGCTCCTGAACGGCCTGTGGCTGACGCTGCTGCTCTGGGTGCTGTCCTGCATCCTCGGCATGATCCTCGCGATCCCGATCGGCCTCGTGCAGGTCACGGGCCCGCGCTGGCTTGGCGCCATCGCGCGGGGTTTCTGCACGGTGATCCGCGGCACGCCGCTGCTGCTCCAGCTCTGGCTCATCTATTTCGGCCTCGGCTCGCTCTTCCCGCAGATCGCGCAGGTCTACCCGGAGTTCCGCCAGGACTTCATGTGGCTGATCCGGCTCGATGCCTTCTGGTATGCGCTGCTCGCCTTCACGCTCTCCTTCGCGGGCTATGAGGGCGAGATCATGCGCGGCGCCTTCCTCGGCGTGCCGCGAGGGGAACTCGAGGCGGCGCGCGCCTTCGGCATGTCGCCCTGGACGGTGCTGACGCGTGTGTGGTTCCCGCGCGCGGTCCGCCTCGTTCTGCCCACGCTTGCCGGAGAGGTGGTGCTGCAGCTGAAGGCCACGCCGCTGGCCATGACGGTGACGGTCATGGACCTCGCGGGCGTGGTGAGAAACCGCATTACCCAGGATACCTACATCGTGTATGAACCGCTGATGCTGCTCGCGGTGATCTACATGATCCTCACCTTCATCGCCGTCTGGGCCTTCGGTTACCTGGAGAGAAGGGTGCCAACCAAGAGATGATCGAGGACGTCGTCAGCAAGCACCTGCCGGAGCTGACCGCCATCCGGCACGATCTCCATGCGCATCCGGAGATGCTGTTCGAGGAGAAGCGCACGGCGGCCGTCGTCGCGGGCGAACTCCAGCGGCTGGGTTTCAAGGTCACCACGGGGATCGCGAAGACGGGTGTGGTCGGCACCCTCAGCAACGGCTCTTCCTCGCGCGCCATCGGTATCCGCGCCGACATGGATGCGCTGCCGATCCAGGAACAGACGAATCTTTCCTATGCCTCGAAATACCCCGGCAAGATGCACGCCTGCGGCCATGACGGGCACACCACCATGCTGCTTGGTCTCGCCCGCTACCTGGCCGAGACGCGGAACTTCGACGGCACCGTCCACCTGATCTTCCAGCCCTCGGAAGAGGACGAGGGCGGGGCCATGAAGATGATCGAGGATGGCCTCTTCAAGCGCTTCCCCTGCGACCGCATCTTCGCGCTTCACAACATCCCGGGCGAGCCCGAAGGCCAGATCATGGTGCGACCGGGCCCCATCACGGCAGCGGTCGACATCGCCACCGTCATGATCCAGGGCGTCGGTGGCCACGGCGCCATTCCGCACAAGTCGGTGGACCCGATCGTCGCGGCCGCCAGCCTCGTGATGGCCCTGCAGACGATTGTGTCGCGCAACATCGATCCGCATGATCCCGCCGTCATCACCGTGGGGTCGATCAATGGCGGCTCGCTCGCGACCGTCATCCCCGAGAGCGTCAAGCTGCTGGTGGGCATCCGCACCGTCACCCGGCCGGTGCGTGAGTTGGTGCTGGCCCGCGTGCGCGATCTGGCGCAGGCCCATGCCAGGTCCTTCGGCTGCACCGCCGATGTTCAGACGGGTCTCGACAGCTGGAGCTATCCGGCGGGCTTCAACACTGAGGCCGAGGCAGCCCTCGTCAGGGAGGTGGCGTTGGAGATGGGGCAGGACCCCGCCAAGGTCGACATGCGCGGGCCCTTCATGTTCTCGGAGGATTTCTCCTCCATGCAGGAACTCGTTCCCTCCTGCTATTTCGGGCTCGGCGCAGGGCCAGGTCCGATGCTCCATGACCCCGGCTACAATTTCAACGACGCGCTCCTGGTGGCGGGCCCCGCCTTCTGGGCGAGGCTCGTCGAGAAGGCGTTGCCTCAGGCATAGGGCCCCTCGATGCCGAGTTCCCTCATCAGCGTTGCGTAGGCGTTGAAATGCCGGGTCAGTGCCGCGCCGTGGCGGGCGATGAGCAGGCGGCGGCGTTCCTCGGTGTTGGCGGTCTGGAGCGCGCCCCAGATCGCGGCCATGGCCTCGGCACCGGCTCTTGCTGCTTCCGCCGCACCTTCGGCTTCGAGCGCGCGGGCAATGGTCTGGCCGGAACACTTGCCCACACCCGCCACCGTCCTTGCCCCGGCAAGTGAATAACCCTCCGGCAGGTCGCCCTTGAGGTTCACGACCTCGCGGAAGCGGATGGCATTCATGATCTGGTCCACCGCCTGCTTCGCCCCCTCGACGCGCGAGACGTGCTCTGTGTCGGCCGCCGCATGCGGCAGGAGCTCCAGGCGGCCTGGATATTTCTCCGCCAGCGGAAGATAGGGAACCATCGGGCCTGAGGTGGCGCCGGTTTCCTCATTCACGAAGAGGTCGGCGTCGATGGCGGCATAGCGGAGCTTTCCGGAGGCCATCGCCTCGTCAAGCGCCGCTGTGTCCACGCATTCGCCGCGGTCATAGTTGATGAGGATGGCGCCGTCGTTCAGTTCGCCCAGCACGGCGGCATTCACCACATTGGCGTTGGCGTATTTCCCCGTGGCCGCATTGAGGGGGCCCAGCCCCGTGTGGACGGAGATCACGTCCGCCCCGCGCGCCGCGTCC
>JADCDC010000259.1 GCA_020252385.1 Aestuariivirga sp. | reverse complement strand
TCGGACTCGACCCCGCGTCCCTCACCGGCGCGCGCCGCCACCCGCCGTATCGCTGAGACCTTCGGGGCGAATGCCCTGAAGCCGGCGGAGGACGGCTGGGAGGAGTTCTAGGACATGCCCAGCACGCTTTGTCTTGATGCGGTGCTCGACCTCAAGGCCGCCCAGCCCCTGAAGGCTGCGCTGACCGAGCATCGGGGCGCGTCCGTCCAGCTGGACGCGTCCAACGTGGAGCGACTTGGGGGGCTTTGCCTGCAGGTTCTGGTCGCCGCCAGGCGCGCCTGGTCCGAGGATGGCCATGACCTGACGATTGAACCTCGCTCGGCGGCCTTCTCCGCCGCAGCTGCGCTGTTCGCTGCTGAAGCCCATCTCGGCCTGCGGGTCGACACTGACGGAGACGTCTCTTGATCAAGGTCCTTACAGTCGATGACTCCCGCACCATGCGGGACATGCTGCGCCTGGCTCTTGCCGGGGAAGGGTTCACTGTCACCCAGGCGGTGGATGGTGAGCATGGTCTCGAGGTGCTCAACGAGAGCGGCGCCGACGTCATCATCACCGATATCAACATGCCCAAGCTGGACGGCTTTGGCTTCATCGAGCGGGTGCGGGAGGACGCCGCCTACCGGGCGACGCCGATCCTGGTGCTCACCACGGAAAGTGACCCTGCGAAGAAGGTCCGGGCTCGCGAGGCCGGGGCTACCGGATGGATCGTCAAGCCCTTCCATCCCGAGAAACTCCTGGATGTGATCCGGAAGGTGGCGGCCTGAGTCGATGGATGAGCTCGAGGAAATCAAGGTCACATTCTTCCAGGAATGTGACGAGCTGCTCGGAGACTTGGAGTCGGGGCTCCTGAGTATCGATGCCGGCGACACCGAACCCGAGCTGGTCAACGCGATCTTTCGTGCGGTTCACTCGGTGAAGGGGGGCGCGGGCGCCTTCGGGCTTGAGGCCCTCGTGCGTTTCGCCCACGTCTTCGAAACCCTTCTGGACAACGTCCGCAGTGGGAAAACCCCACTGGAATCCGACCTCGTCAAGGTGCTGCTTCGCGCCGCTGACGTTCTTGCGGATCATGTGGCCGCCGCCAAGCTCGGGGGCGAGGGCGACGCCGCTGCAACAACCGCTATGGTTGAAGAGCTCGAGGCCTGGACCTCAGGCGGTCCGGGGCTCGCCCCGCCCGCACTTCAAGCGGATGTCCAGCCCAATGAAGACGGCATTGTCTTCAAGCCGGTCACTCTGACCCTGCCGGAGTTCGAGGACGCCCCGAAGGAACAGGTCTGGATCATCACTTTCCAGCCCATGGACGCGCTCTACGCCAGGGCCAACGAGGCCGGACTTCTGATCCGCGAGATCGAGCGTCTCGGAAAGGTCGAAGTCGAGCTGCTGGACGATGCGCTGCCGGTCTTTGACAATCTTGAGCCCGAAACAGCGTACTTCGCCTGGAAGGTCCGCCTGAAGGCCGATGTCACCGAGGAGAAGATCCGAGAGGTCTTCGAGTTTGTCGAGGACCACTGCTCGACCACGATCGTGCGCGAGACGTCGCCGACCGCCTTGGCCGAGACCGGTCCCGGTCCCGACATCGCTGCGATCCTCGCCGCCGCCCAGGCTGCGTATCCTGAAGCCTCCCCCCCTCTGACGCCGCCAAGGATCGAAACGGTCGCGGCTGAACCTGATTTGCCCGCGGAGCCGGCGACCTCAGCGGTCGCGGTGGCGCAACCAACCTCTTTGCGTGCATCCCCTGCGCCCCCGGCGGAGAAGGCCAATCAGGCGACGATTCGGGTGGATCCGGAGCGCATCGACAAGCTGATCGATCTTGTCGGCGAGCTGGTGATCAACCAGGCCATGCTGGCCCAGCGTGTGGCCGGTCACGGCTTTGCAGCGTCTTCGGATGTGGGCCGGGGTCTGGACGAGCTGGAGCAGTTGACCCGGGATATCCAGGACAGCGTCATGGCGATCCGGGCCCAGCCCGTGAAATCGGTGTTCCAGCGGATGCCGCGCCTTGTGCGCGAGATCGCGGGTCTGACTGGAAAGCAGGTCCGGCTGGTTACCGACGGCGAGAACACCGAGGTCGACAAGACCGTCATCGAGCGGATCTCGGAGCCGATCACCCATATGCTCCGCAATGCGATCGACCACGGGCTCGAGACCGCCGAGGACCGCGCTGCGGCCGGCAAGCCTTCTGAGGGAACCGTTCGTCTGGCGGCCCTGCACCGGGGTGGACGGATCGTCATCGAGGTGGGTGATGATGGCAGGGGTATCAATCGGCCCCGCGTCCGTCAGATCGCCATTGATCGGGGTCTCATCGCCGCCGACGCACAACTGACGGATGAGGAGGTCGACAATCTGATCTTCCTTCCCGGCTTCTCAACGGCGAGCCAGGTGTCGGACATCTCGGGTCGCGGCGTGGGCATGGATGTCGTGCGCAAGTCTGTGCAGGGCCTGGGCGGTCGGATCTCGATCAGCTCGCGGCCGGGTCTCGGATCGAACTTCACTCTCAGCCTTCCGCTGACCCTGGCCGTGCTGGACGGCATGGTGATCGATGTGGCTGGCCAGACCCTCGTGGTGCCGCTGACTGCAATTGTCGAGAGTCTTCGTCCGGCCGCCTCCGAGGTGAAGAAACTCGGCGTCCAGGGCGGCGTGCTGGCCGTGCGTGACGCCTATGTGCCCCTGGTCGATATCGGACGGGTGCTCGGGTTCCAGTCGGCTGAAATCAATCCCGCCGAGGGTGTCGTGCTGCTCGTGGACAGCGAGGTCGGAGGCCGCGCTGCGCTCGTCGCCGACAGCATTCATGGCCAGCGGCAGGTCGTCATCAAGTCGCTGGAGTCCAACTATCAACAGGTTCCGGGGATCGCTGCTGCGACGATCCTGGGTGACGGCCGCGTGGCCCTGATCCTGGATGTCGACGCCCTTGTCGCGATGAGCAAGCGCGAACCCCTTCGGATGCATGAACCTTCAATCCAAGCTGCGGAGTGAATATGAACCAGCCAGCAATCACTGTGGCTAACGAACGCCGCGAGCTGACGTCCTTCTGGGCCGGAGACCAGGAGTACTGTGTCGACATCATGTCGGTGCGGGAGATCCGGGGCTGGAGCGCGGCCACGCCGCTTCCCCAGAGCCCGAGCTACATGCGCGGCGTCATAAATCTGCGCGGCGCCGTGCTGCCGATCATGGATCTGGCCGAGAGGCTGGACCTGCCTCCCACCGAGCCGTCCGAGCGGTCGGTGATCATTGTCGTGCAGGTAGGCGAGCGTCTGGTCGGTCTTCTTGTGGACGCGGTCTCCGACATCCTCTCGATCAACCCGGAGCAGATCCAGCCCACACCGGACGTCGGATGTGACCAGGCGAAGGCCTTCGTCCGCGGCCTGATCACGATCGATGACAGGATGGTCAGCGAAATCGCCGTCGAGCGTTTGCTGCCTGAACTCGAAGGCCTCGCGGCGTGACAGTGAATGTACTCGGACGCCAGGTCGACCCGGCCTCTCTCGTCGAGGGCGAGTACAGTTTCACCAGTGACGATTTTC
>JADCDC010000258.1 GCA_020252385.1 Aestuariivirga sp. | reverse complement strand
GGCGTCGATCGAGGCAGCCTTCTCGAGCGTGAGGCCGATGTCGTCGAGGCCGTTCAGCAGGCAGTGCTTGCGGAACGGGTCGATGTCGAACGTGATCACGCCGCCGTCAGGCCCGCGGATTTCCTGGCGCGGCAGGTCGATGGTGAGTGTGGCGTTGGCGCCGCGCTCGGCGTCGTCCATCAGCTTCTTCAGCTCGTCGGGCGAGACCTTGATGGGCAGGATGCCGTTCTTGAAGCAGTTGTTGTAGAAGATGTCGGCGAAGGACGTGGAGATGACGCAGCGGATGCCGAAGTCCAAGAGCGCCCAGGGCGCGTGCTCGCGCGAGGAGCCGCAGCCGAAATTGTCGCCCGCCACCAGGATCTCCGCCTTGCGGTAGGCGGGCCGGTTCAGCACGAAGTCTCCGATCTCCTTGCCGTCCTGCGTGTAGCGCATCTCGAAGAACAGCGACTTCCCCAGCCCCGTGCGCTTGATCGTCTTCAGGAACTGCTTCGGGATGATCATGTCGGTGTCGATGTTGACGATGTTCAAGGGGGCAGCGACACCGGTGAGCGTTTCGAACTTCTGCATGTGATTGATCCTCAGGCGGCCTGGAGCAGATCGGTGCCGAGGGTCTCCTCGGCTCCGATCATGAGATTGAGATTCTGCACGGCGGCGCCGGAGGCGCCCTTGCCGAGATTGTCGTAGATCGCCATCAGCAGCAGCTGTCCGCGGCTGTCATTGGCGAAAACATGAAGGCGCATGCGGTTGGTGCCGTTCAGCACCTGGGGGTCGATCGCGGCGGAGCGCTCGATCGCCTCGAAGGGCGCCACCTCGATGAAGGCCTCGCCGGCATAGGCCTCGGCCAGGCAGTCGCGGATGTCCTGCCCCCGGCCGCGCTTCACCAGGAGTTCGGTGAACACCGGCACTGAGCCCATCATGCCCTGGGCATAGTTGCCGACGGCGGGCTGGAAGATCGGCGCATGGGCGATCTCGCCATAGACCTGCATCTCGGGCAGGTGCTTGTGCGCGAAGGTGAGGCCATAGGGCAGATAGGGGCTGGCAGCCGGGCCCTTCGCCTCATAGTCCTCGATCATCTTGCGGCCGCCGCCCGAATAGCCCGAGACCGCATTGTAGGTGACGGGATAGTCGGCCGACATGATGCCGGCATTGATCAGCGGGCGGACGAGGGCGATCAGGCCCTGCGGGTAGCAGCCCGGATTGGCGACGCGGGAGGCGGCGGCGATCTTGGCGCGGTGCAGCTTCGAGATCTCGGGCATGCCATAGGCCCAGCCCTCCGCGGTGCGGAAGGCGGTCGAGGCATCGATCACGCGGGTTTGGGAGCCGGGATCGATCATCGCCACCGCCTCCTTCGCCGCCTCGTCGGGCAGGCACAGGATCGCGACATCCACGGTGTTCAGAAGTTCGCGCCGGGCCTCGGGGTCCTTGCGGCGCTCAGGATCGATCGAGACCAGCGTCACGTCGGAGCGGCCCTCGAGCCGCTCGCGGATCTGGAGGCCGGTGGTTCCCGCCTCGCCATCGATGAAGATCGTTGTCATGACGCGCCCATATAGAGGGGAAGGGCAGGTGCTGCAACAATCGCGCCGCCCGCCTGGCCGCCTTTTGGCGCTGCCGGGTGGAACCTTCTGGACTGCTCGGCGGTTTTCCGGGGCAGATGGAGACGGCGCCCGCAAGGTGTCCCTCCTTCGGTCTCTCAAGGGTGCCGGATCCCCCATCCCCTGCAAACCCCGTGACCGGAACCATTGGGACCCAGAAGCCGGCCGTGACCCTCCCCTCCACGGCCGGCTTCGCCCGTTCAGGTGCGGGGCAGGAAGGTCAGGAGCAGGTAGAGCAGCATGCCCGCCGCGAGCAGGGGCCCCAGGATGCGGGCGATGCGGCGGCCGAGGATTTCCATGGGATCGTTCTCGCCGCCCGGGCTTTCCGGGCCGCCGTGGAACAGCTTCTCGCGCTCAGCCTCGAGCTTCTCAAGGTCGCGCCGCGCCTTCTTTTCCTCGGGGCTCACGGCACGCTGTCCTCGATCGCATACATGTCGTCGTCGGAGAGGCCGAAGTGGTGGCCGATCTCGTGCACCAGCACATGGGTCACGATGGCGCCCAGCGTCTCCTCGTGCTCGGCCCAGTAGTCGAGGATGGCGCGGCGGTAGAGGAAGACCATGTTGGGCATGCGCCCGGTTTCGGGGACGGCACCGTCCTGCGCCAGGCCCACGCCCTGGAACAGCCCCAACAGGTCGAAGGGACCCGCGCGCATCTCCTTCTGGACGTCGTCTGCCGGAAAATCGGTGACCGTGATGACGACCTCGCCGCACAGCGCACGGAAACTCTCCGGCAGGTCCGCATAGGCCTGCCGCGCCAGTTCCTCGAAATCGGTCAGTGTCGGGGCGGACAGTCCGGCCAGCCGGTGCTCCGCCATGAATCGTCCGCTATTCGCAGAACACCACGCAGGCGCCGGTCGTGCCGGTCATCGCCTGAACCGTGGTCAGGCCCGCCATCGCGCCGGTCACGACGGTCAGAAACACAAGGCCCATGAAGATGCGGCGCAAGAACTTCGCGTCCGCCTGAACAGATGTACCCACTTCAACCCCCACTCGCTATGGCGCCGGTCCGGACGTTTGGAATCACCTTATCGCCACGCCCGTGGCATAAGGCTTAACGAAAGGTTCAGCAACCGTTAATGACGCGCATCACACATTGCGCTCCGGAGCTAAACTTTCCGTCCGATTCCTGGGTTCCTGCGCGGCGGCATTTCCCTCAGCCACAGCCTTCTAGCCCAGCGCCCGCCGTCAATTGTGCGGTACACGACGATCCTGAAAAATTTGCGCCACGCGTGGTAAACGCGCACAATCCCAGGTTCGGGAAGCCGCCGGAATCCCGAAGCCGAGGCTCAGTTGCCGAGCTTGCGCACGTCCACGAAGCGACCGGCAAGG
>JADCDC010000257.1 GCA_020252385.1 Aestuariivirga sp. | reverse complement strand
TATGTCGACACGGGCACCATGGTCGATACCTGGGTCACCGTCGGCTCCTGCGCCCAGATCGGCAAGAACGTGCATCTCTCCGGCGGCGTCGGCATCGGCGGCGTTCTGGAGCCGATGCAGGCTGGCCCCACCATCATCGAGGACAACTGCTTCATCGGCGCGCGCTCCGAGGTGGTGGAAGGTGTCGTCGTGGGCGAGGGCTCGGTCATCTCCATGGGCGTGTTCATCGGCCAGTCGACCAAGATCATCGATCGCGAGACCGGCAAGGTCCACATGGGCAAGGTGCCGCCCTATTCAGTGGTCGTCTCGGGCTCGCTGCCGCAGAAGCCCTATGCCGACGGCTCGCCCGCTCCCTCGCTCTACTGCGCGGTGATCGTCAAGCGGGTGGACGAGAAGACCCGCTCCAAGACCTCGATCAACGAGCTGCTGCGGGACTAGAGCGGTACCCCTTTTCCAGGCTGCTCGCCTGATCCATAGTCACGCCTCGAACCCCGGCTCCGCAATCGCCGGGGAGAAGGGGGTGAGACCATGGACTGGAAGTATCTCTTCACGAGCTTCGAGGGCAGGATTGGCCGGCAGAGCTACTGGATGGGCGTTCTCGTGTTCATCGGGGTGAGCATCGTCGCAGCACTCCTCGACGTCATTCTGGGCACCGCGGGCGAAAGCGGCTGGGGCATCGTCAGCGTGCTCGCCACGCTCGCGATGCTGTATCCGGCGATCGCGCTCTATGCCAAGCGCTGGCACGACCGCGGCAAGTCCGGCTGGTGGTCGCTGATCGGCCTCGTGCCCATCATCGGGGGCTTGTGGATGCTGATTGAGCTCGGCTTCCTGAAGGGCACCGAGGGGTCGAACCAGTTTGGGGCGGATCCCGTTCCCGCCTGAGCTTCGGCTGATGGCCGGATGCGGCCCGTGGCCTGTGGCCGGGCTGTCGTTTTGGCTGTAGGGTAGGCGGCATGAAGAATGCCCCGACCGATTCCGTTCCGCTGCTCCAGGACCTGATCCGCTGCCGCTCCGTCACCCCCGCCGAAGGCGGGGCGCTGACCTACCTTGAGAATCTTCTGTCGACGCAGGGCTTCGTCTGCCATCGGCTGATTTTCCGTGAGGCGGGCACACCCGACGTCGAGAACCTCTTCGCGCGCTTTGGCTCGGGCTTGCCGCATCTCTGCTTCGCGGGCCACACGGACGTGGTTCCTGAAGGCATCCTCGAGGCGTGGACGCATTCGCCCTTCGCCGCCGAGATATCGGACGGCTTCATCTATGGCCGCGGCGCCAGCGACATGAAGGGCTCGGTTGCCGCCTTCGCGGCCGCCGCGATCGATTTCATCCGCGCCACGGGCAAGTTCAAGGGGTCGCTCTCCGTCCTCATCACGGGCGACGAGGAGGGCCCCGCCATCAATGGCACCGTGAAGGTGCTGCAATGGATGCGCGACAACGGCCATATCCCTGACCACTGCATCGTCGGCGAACCGAGTTGCGTTGAGCGGCTGGGCGACACGATCAAGATCGGGCGGCGCGGTTCGCTGAGCTTCCATGTGACGGTCGAGGGCCGGCAGGGCCACGCCGCCTATCCGCACAAGGCGGACAACCCCATCCCCAAGCTCGCCCGCTTCATCGACCGTATCGCGGCCGCACGCCTCGACGAGGGCAACGAGCATTTCGATCCATCGACCCTGGCCGTCACCACCTTCGACGTCGGCAACCCCGCTGGCAACGTCATCCCCTCGCGCGCCACGGCGAAGTTCAACATCCGCTTCTCGCCCGTGCACGGCTTCGCCTCGCTCCGCCAGTGGATCGATACCGAGATCGCCGTGGTCAGAAGCGAGATGGGCGGCAACTGGTCGGTCTCGGCCACGGAAGGTGCGGATGCCTTCATCACCGAGCCCGGCGCCTTCGTCGGCCTCGTGCAGGATGCGGTCGAGCGCGAGACCGGTCTTCTGCCGAAGCTTTCGACCAGCGGCGGCACCTCGGATGCCCGCTTCGTCAAGGATTACTGCCCGGTGCTCGAATTCGGCCCGACCAACGCCACCATCCACCAGACGGATGAGCGGATCGGGGTGGAGGAGCTGCGCGCCACGCAGGCGATCTACGGCCGCATCATTGCCGACTATTTCTCGGCCGAACTGTAGCCCACGCGCAGCAGGTAGAGGCCGTCCGGCGGGGCGACGGGCCCGCAGGCGGCGCGGTCGGCGGAATCGAGCGCGCGCTTCATCTCCCAGGGCGTCCACTTGCCTTCGCCCACGAGGCGGAGCGAGCCCACCATGGAGCGCACCTGATTGTGCAGGAAGGAGCGCGCATCGGCGCGGATCTCGATGAGCTCGCCGTAGCGCGCGACGTCGAGGCGGTCGAGCGTCTTCACAGGCGAGCTGGCCTGGCACTGCGCGGCGCGGAAGGTGGTGAAATCATGCTTGCCGACGAGATGCTGCGCGGCCTCGTGCATGGCATCCGAATCGAGGTCGACGGGAAGCCACCACACCTTGCCCCGGTCGAGCGCGGGTGGCGCCCGCCGGTTCAGGATGCGGTAGAGATAGTAGCGCCTCGTGGCGGAGAAGCGGGCGTGGAAATCCTCCCCCACCTCCTCCGCCTCCAGCACGCTCACCGGATGTTCCCGCATGTTGCCGTTCAGCGCGTTGCGCAGCTTGAAGGGGTCCCACGCCTTCGCCAGGTCGACATGCGCCACCTGCGCCAGCGCATGAACGCCGGCGTCAGTGCGCCCCGCGCCATAAACCATGGAGGGCCCGCCGTTGATGATCGCCACCGCGCGCTCGATCACGTCCTGGATCGAGGTTCCCCCCGCCTGGGATTGCCAGCCGGTGAAGGGTGCGCCGTCATATTCGATGGTGAGGCGATAGCGCGGCATCAGCGGGCCACCTTGCCGGATGGGACCGGAAAGCCGCGCAGGAACTCGTCTGCCTCCATCGCCCCTTTGCCCTCGCGCTGGAGCTTCAGGAGGCGTACCGCGCCTCTGCCGCAGGCAATGCACAAGCGGTCGTCGATGAAGCTGCCGGGCTCGCCCCCGCAATCGATGACCTCGCAGCGCAGAACCTTGATGCGCGTGCCGTTCACCGCGAACCACGCGCCGGGGAAGGGCGACAGGCCGTGGATGTGGTTCCGCACCTCCTCCGCGCTGCGGCCGAAGTCGATGTGCGCTTCCGCCTTGTCGATCTTCTTCGCATAGGTGACGCCCTCCGCGGGCTGCGGCACGCAAGCGATCTGATCCTGCGCAAGCGCCTCCACCATCAGCCGGGCGCCCAGTGCCGCGAGGTCGTCATGCAGCGACTGCGCGGTGGTGGCGGGCGTGATCGGAAGCCGGCCCACCCTGCACATCGGGCCGGTGTCGAGTCCTTCCTCCATCCGCATGATGGTGACACCCGTCTCGGCATCGCCCGCCATGATAGCGCGCTGGATGGGGGCGGCCCCGCGCCAGCGCGGCAGCAGCGAGGCGTGGACATTGAAGCAGCCAAGCTGCGGCGCATCGAGGATGGGCTTCGGCAGCAACAGCCCGTAGGCTACGACGACCGCGGCGTCGGCGTTCAGTGACGCAAAACGCGCCTGCTCCTCCGGCGATCTGAGCGAGGTGGGTGTCCGCACCTCGAGTCCTTTCGCTGCGGCGTAGGCATGGACGGGCGAGGGCCGCTCCGCCATGCCGCGGCCCGCCGGGCGGGGCGGCTGGGAATAGACGCAGGCAATGTCATGCCCGGCCTCTTCCAGGGCCTTCAGCGTCGCGACCGCGAAGTCCGGCGTTCCCATGAACACGAGGCGCATGCTCAGAGCTTTCCGAGCTTCTGGGCCTTCTGGAATTTCTTGAGCACCCGTTCGCGCTTCAGGCGCGAGATGTGGTCGATGAAGAGCACGCCGTTCAAGTGGTCGATCTCATGCTGCAGGCAGGTGGCCATGAGCCCCGTGGCATGGAGTTCCATGGCCTCGCCCTGGCGGTCGAGGTAGCGGACTTTGATCTCGGCCGGCCTGGTCACCATCTCGTAGTATTCGGGGATCGAGAGGCAGCCCTCCTCATAGTCGCTCTGCGCCTCGCTTGCCCAGGTAACCTCGGGATTGGCCACGAACAGCGGCTTCTTCTCCTCGCCGTCCTTGGCGAGGTCGATGACGATGAGGCGCCGCGGCACGCCCACCTGGATGGCCGCAAGCCCAATGCCGGGGGCGCGGTACATGGTTTCCAGCATGTCGTCCCACAGCTTCTTCACATCCGAATCGACCGTCGCCACGGGTTTCGATACCTCGCGCAGGGTCTTCTCGTCGGGAAGTGTCACGATGGGGCGGAGCGGCATGGCCCGTCACTTAGTCAAGGCGCCGCCCGCGGTCAATCGAGGGCCTCAGTGGCCGTCATAGGGGCTGTTGCAGCGGTAATGCCGGTGGCCCTTGCCGATGAAGGTGTCGGTGGCGGGATCGTAGGTCCGGTAGCGGTCGCTGCACCAGGCGACATGGCGCGAGGCGTGCGCCCTGTGGGCATGGTGGTGCTTGAAGTCGCCGTAGCGATAGACCTTGAACGGCTTCTGGTACCAATAGCTGCCGGGCCTCACCACCATGGCGCGCTGGTGGGGGGCGTAATCCATCCGCACCTTGCAGTGGTAGAAGTCCTCGACACAGTTCTTCTCGATGACATAGGGCTTCCACACCCTGATGGCATCGTCGTCCTCGCGGCCATAGGTGAAGAAATCCGCCGCCGAGGCCACAGATCGG
>JADCDC010000256.1 GCA_020252385.1 Aestuariivirga sp. | reverse complement strand
GAACATGGAGCGCGACCAGAAGATGATGCCGCGGTTCACGTCCCAGTCCCACATGCCGCACTGGCCGCGGTCCAGTGCCTTGTCCAGGCGTGCGGTGGCAACACCCAGGATCGAATCGGCCTCCGCCGCCTTGGCGGCCTGCCAGTGGAAGGCCCCGCCCAGCATGACGAGGACGAACAGCGTGACGATGAACAGGACGGTGACCTGCGTGATGTCGGAGCGCCACGCGGCGAGCACGTCCGACTGCCGCTGGAAGACGATGAGGCTGCCGGGGAAGTCGCCGAGGTCATAGAGCGTCACGAAGGCGTCCTCGCCGGAGGCCAGCGCGATGGCCGACATTTCCCCACTGTTGATGGCGGCCGCGGTGACGAAGCTCGCCGAGAGCACGCTGATGATGCTGCGCCCGTCGAGGCCTTCTTCCGCTGGCGCACTTGCGGTGATGTCGCCCATGCTGCTGGCGATGGCGAAGGTGCGCTTCTCGGCCAGCGCATCGGGTGGCAGGATGGAGAGGAGATAGGCGCTGTTGACGACGGGCGGCGTCTGCCCCTGGCGGCGCGCCTCGGCGAAGTCCCACTTGATGCGCTGCGCGGCGTTCTGCGCATGAAGGGCCGAGAGGCGGTTCTGTTCCGCCACATGCGCGGCACGGCTGTCGGCCAGCTGCATCAGCAGCGAGCCGCCGAGCATCGCCAGGAACAGCACGATCATGCCGGTGATCAGCAGCCTGAGATGGCGTTCCGTGATGGTGATCCTGAAGCGGTCGGGCCAGGGAGAGGGGAGCTTCAGCACCCTTTCCTTGAAGAACAGCTCGCCGATCTGCGTCTTGCCCAATCTGTTTCCCTTGATCCCGCGCCTGCCCTTGGCGGGAAGACCTTGAACACTGAACGCCTACGACCCGAATCAGTCCCTATTGATTCGAAACGGGGGTGATTTGTCCAGACGTGTCGGAGGCTTCAGCCATTGAGGATTCTTGCCGTGATTTCATGCACGTCCCGCGACAGCGACGGCTCCGTCAGAACCCGTGTCAATTCCGCCTCCGCCGCCCGTTTCCGATTCTGGTTCAACAGCTTGCAGCTGCGGAAGGAGGTGGCGATGCGCGCGGCGACCTGCGGGTTCAGGGGATCGAGCGTCAGGATGGCGTCGGCCACCAGCCGGTAGCCGGACCCGTCTGCGGCGTTGAAGCCCGATGGATTGCCGCCGGTGAAGCCGCCAATCAGGGCATAGACCTTGTTGGGGGTGGTCCAGCTGAAATCCGGATGCCGGGTGAGGCCCGCCACGCGCTCCGCCGCATCGGGCCCCACGCACTGGGCGTTCAGCATCAGCCATTTCTGGAGCAGCAGGTGCTCATGCGCATGGCGCGCGTGGAAGCCTGCAAGCGCTGCCTCG
Source organism: Aestuariivirga sp. (assembly GCA_020252385.1). Taxonomy (GTDB): domain Bacteria; phylum Pseudomonadota; class Alphaproteobacteria; order Rhizobiales; family Aestuariivirgaceae; genus Aestuariivirga. Next base: position 1,393 of record JADCDC010000256.1, on the reverse strand, counting down.
CGCTCCGGGCACGCGACCTGGACGAGCGCGGTGAGGGCGCCGATCTCCGCATTCATGCTGTGGGGGGCTGCGAGTTCGGCCTCTGCCCAGGCGATGCCGCGCGTAGGATCGCCCAGCACCATGAGAGACAGTGCCGCTTGGCGGAGCGCGCGGCGCGCGGTCGAGGGCGGATCGGGCCGGTAGGCGCCGGTTTCGCCGCTCCGCCGCCAGATTGCCTCGAGGTCGGCGAGGAGGTGCCGTGCCAGCGCCTGGCGCACCTCCTCGCGCGCGAGATGCACGCGGTCGGTGTCAACGTCGGCGGCAAGTGCGGCGGCAATCTCGCTTTCGCCCGGCAGCACCAGCATCAGCGCGCGGAAGGCATCGTCCGCCGCGGGATCCTTGAGGATCTGGCGAAGCGCTTGCGCATAGGCCGTGACGTCGCCCTGCGAAGCGTGCCCGGCATAGGCGGCGAGGATCAGGCTGCGGCCCAGCGTCTGGCCCGCTTCCCAGCGGTTGAAGCTGTCGCGGTCATGGCCCATCAGGAAGAGCTGGTCGGCAACGCTCTGGCCCGCCAAGAGGGTGATGGGGGCGGAGAAGCCGCGGTTCAGCGACAGCACGGGACGCGCCGCCACATTGTTGAAGTGGAATGTCTGGCGCTCTTCCCGCAATTCGATGAGCGGCGTGTTGAGGATGCCAAAGCCTTCGAGATCGAGCGGCATGTCCTCGCCATCGGGTCCGACGAGGCCGAGCCTCAGCGGAATGTGCAGGGCCTGTTTCTCCGGCTGGCCGGGTGTTGGCTTCACCTGCTGCGAGAGGGTCAGCGTGTAACGCCTTGTCTTTGCATCGTATGCGGCCTCCGCCGTCACCTGCGGCGTGCCGGCCTGCGTGTACCAGGTGAAGAACTGCGTGAGGTCGCGCCCCGAAACCGCGGCAAAGCAGGCCACGAACTGCTCGACGGTGGCCGCCTCGCCATCGTGTCGCTCGAAATAGAGATCCATGCCACGGCGGAAGGCATCCTCGCCGAGGAGTGTGAGCATCATGCGGCAGATCTCGGCGCCCTTCTCATAGACGGTGGGCGTGTAGAAATTGTTGATCTCGATATAGGAGGAGGGCCGTGGCGGGTGGGCGAGGGGGCCATTGTCCTCCGGAAACTGCCTGGCGCGCAGCGTCCTTACATCGGTGATGCGCTTCACCGCGCGCGAGCGGATGTCGGAGGTGAATTCCTGGTCGCGGAAGACGGTGAGGCCTTCCTTGAGGCAGAGCTGGAACCAGTCGCGGCAGGTGATGCGGTTGCCCGTCCAGTTGTGGAAATACTCATGCGCGATGATCGCCTCGATGTTCACGTAGTCCTGGTCGGTGGCGGTCCCGGGATCGGCCAGTATGTACTTGTCGTTGAAGATGTTGAGGCCCTTGT
>JADCDC010000255.1 GCA_020252385.1 Aestuariivirga sp. | reverse complement strand
GTCGATCGGCATCTGCGGCAACTTCGAAGTGCTGCGGTAGGACATGGCGAGCCCGCGGACCGACAACCCCGCCGTCAGCTTCGACCGCGTCAGCAAGTCTTACGCCGGCAGCCAGCGCGTGGTCCGTGATGTCAGCTTTGATGTCGCGCGCGGCGAGTTCTTCACCATGCTGGGGCCGTCGGGATCGGGCAAGACAACGAGCCTGATGATGCTGGCGGGCTTCGAGGACGTCACGAGCGGCACGATCTATCTCGCCGGCTCCGCCATATCCCACCAGCCCGCGCACAAGCGCAACATCGGCGTCGTCTTCCAGAACTATGCCCTGTTCCCGCACATGAGCGTGGCCGAGAACCTGAATTATCCGCTCAGCGTGCGCAAGATCGGCCGGGCGGAGCGCGAGGCACGCGTCACGCGCGCCTTGCAGATGGTGCGGCTCGGCCAATTCGCCGGACGGCGTCCGAAGCAGTTGTCCGGCGGCCAGCAGCAGCGCGTGGCACTTGCGCGCGCCCTGATCTTCAGGCCCGAAATCGTCCTGCTGGACGAGCCCCTGGGCGCACTCGACAAGCAGCTGCGTGAAGAGATGCAGGTGGAGATCCGGAGCATCCAGCAGGATCTAGGCGTCACCATGCTCTACGTCACGCATGACCAGAGCGAAGCGCTGACGATGTCGGACCGCATCGCCGTATTCAATGACGGCAACATCGTGCAGATCGACACGCCAAGGGCGCTCTATGACCGCCCCGTCGATTCCTTCGTCGCGACATTCATCGGAGAGAACAACACCCTCGCCGGGCGTGTCATCGCGCGCTCAGGCCCTGAGGGTCGGCTGGCGCTTGCCTGCGGCATCACGCCGACTCTGCCCCTGCCGCCTGATGTTGCCGCCGGCGACGAGGTGACCGTCCATATCAGGCCCGAAGACGTCCGCATCGAACAAGGGGATGCTGGCGATCAGCCCGCATGCAGCGCAACGCTCATCTCGCTCACCTTCAATGGTGATCATTCCCGCGCGCGCTGCGCCCTTCCGGGTGGGGAGACGATCATCTGCAAGGTCGGCAACAAGGGCCTGCAGGATGCGCAGATCGGAAGCGCCATCCCGCTCCGCTTCGATGCCGACCACATGCGGGCCTTCGGCAAGAACAACAAGTCAACACCGGCAACATAACCAAGAAGGAGAGTGCATATGATCGGATTCAAGACGCGACTGCTGCTGGCCCTCGGAGGTTTCGCACTCGCCGCGGCCCCTGCATCGGCCAGTGAACTGAGGGTCACCGGCTTTGGCGGTTCCATCGCCGAAGTGCAGCGCGCCACCCTGCTCGAACCCTTTGCCAAGGCCAGCGGCGTGAAGGTCATAGAGGATGAGTGGAACGGCGAAATCGCCAAGGTCCGCGCTCAGGTCGAAAGCGGCGCCGTGACATGGGACGTCGTGCAGGCCGAAGGTGCGGAAGTCGCCATCGGCTGCGCTGAAGGAATCTACGAGAAGCTCGACTGGTCGAAGATCGGCGATGAGGGCGCATTCCTGCCCATCGGCAAGTCCACGTGCGGCCTTGGTGCCGTCGGCGCCGCTGGTGTCATGACCTATGACGGCGACAAGATCGCGGACGGCCCCAAGACCTGGGCGGATTTCTGGGACGTCGAGAAGTGGCCCGGCAAGCGCGGCATGCGCTCATCGCCCAAGGAAACCCTCGAGATCGCCCTGCTCGCCGACGGCGTGGCGCCAGCAGATGTCTATACCGTCCTGCGCACGCCCGAAGGCCTCGACCGCGCCTTCGCCAAGCTCGACAAGCTGAAGCCGAACATCCTGTGGTGGAACTCGGGTGCCGAGTCCGTGCAGCGCCTCGCATCTGGCGAGGTGGTGATGACGACCGCCTGGAACGGACGTCCCTTCCTCGCAAACAAGAACGACAAGAAGAACTTCAAGATCGTGTGGGGTGCCGGTGGCATCGTCATGATGGACAGCTGGGTGATCCTCAAGGGCAGCCCGAACCTCGAGTCCGCATACGCCTTCCTGAAGTTCGTGTCTGAGCCCGAAGCCGGGGCCGCCTTCATGAAGGGCATCCCCTACGGCGTCTCGACCAAGGCGTCATACGACCTCCTGAGCGATGAAGAGCGCGCCAACCTGCCTTCGAGCCCGGCCAACATGGCCACTTCCGTGACCATGGACTTCCCGTACTGGATCGACAATCTCGACTCGGTTCAGGAACGTTTCAACACCTGGGTTGCCAAGTAAGACCGGCCGGCTGGTGACAACGGCCTCAACAACAACGGCCGAGGGCGCTTCAGGCGCCCTCGGCGCAGGGCCGCGCAAGGCGGGCCTGGATGCCGCCTCCGCGCAGCGCGCAACTTACATTGGCTATGCTCTTCTTGCGCCCTACGCACTGCTGCTGCTCGTCGTCTTCTTCTTCCCCATCGCCAAGTTTCTTCTGGGCGCCGTCGACAACAGGGACCTTCCGCGCCTTCTGCCAACCACCACCGCCGTCCTCGCCGGGTGGGATGGCGCGTCGGACGTTCCTGCAGCGGCCTTCGCAGCACTCGCCCGCGATCTTGCCGAAGCCCCCTCCCCGGCCGCCATCGCCGTCGTCGCACGCCGCCTGAACTACGAGAAGAGTGGCTTTCGCGCCCTGCTCGTGAACCTAGGGTCCGCGGTTCCAACGGGTACAGCCGAACAAATCAAGTCAGAGATGATCGCGCGAAACCCGCAATGGGCAGAGCCCGTCTGGTGGCAAATCATCAAGCGCGAATCGGGAGCGCTCACCAAATCCTTCCTGCTCTCTTCCTTCGACCTGCAGCAGGACGAGGCGGGCCGGATCGTGGCGAAGCCCACGGACCAGTCCATTTTCCGCTACTCGCTCTACACGACGATTTCGATCAGCGTTGCGGTCACGCTGATCTGCCTGTTGCTCGCCTTTCCGGTCGCGCATTTCCTCACGACGCTGCCGCCGCGCCGGGTGGGTGTCTACATGTTGTTCATCCTGCTGCCATTCTGGACATCGCTTCTGGTGCGCACCAGCGCCTGGATCGTCATGCTGCAGCGGGAGGGACCGCTGAACCAGTTCCTGCAATGGACCGGCCTGACCTCGACACCCCTCGAACTGCTCTACAACCGCACCAGCGTCCTGATCGTGATGACGCATGTCCTTCTGCCATTCATGATCCTGTCGATCTACGCCAACATGCTGGCGATCCCGCGGGACTATGTGCGCGCTGCAAGGTCGCTGGGCGGCGGGCCCATCAGCATTTTCTTCCGCATTTACCTGCCGCAGACCATGCCGGGCATCGGCGCAGGCTGCCTGCTCGTCTTCATTCTGGCGCTCGGATACTACGTGACCCCTGCCCTGGTCGGCGGGCCGCGAGACCAGATGCTCAGCAGCTACATTGCCTTCTACACCAACCAGACGATCAACTGGGGGCTCGCCTCGGCGCTGGGCCTCGTGCTGCTGGTGGTCTCCGGCCTCAGCTATCTGGTCATCACAGGACTCACCCGCACGCGCGGCCCGCTGGAGCGGATGTAGATGCGCGGCTCATCCATCACCATGCTCGAACGCTGCGCCCTCGTTCTGTCGCGTGTCCTGTCCTATCTCGTGTTCCTGTTCCTTGTTCTGCCCTTCGTGGTCGTCATCCCGCTCTCGTTCTCCTCGACCTCGATGTTGAACTACCCTCTGCCGGGGCTGTCCTGGCGTTGGTATGAGCGCTTCTTCACGCTGGACGCCTGGCAGGCCGCCATTTTCAACAGCCTCTATGTGGCCGGGCTCACGGTCGTTGTCTCGACCGTGCTGGGAACGCTCGCCGCCCTGGGGCTGCAACGATGCGGGCCCAGGATGCAGAAGATCCTGGCGCTTGCCTTCGTCGCGCCGATGATGGTGCCGGTGGTGCTGACAGCGGTCGGTCTGTTCTTCTTCTTCGCCTCGCTCGGAATGATCGGCTCCTATGCCGCGCTGATCCTGTCACACACCATCATAGCCACGCCGTTCGTGGTGATCGCCGTCTCGGCCAGCCTCGCCAAGTTCGACAGGACCCTGGTGCGCGCGGCGCAAAGCCTGGGGTCGGGCCCGGTGCGGACGTTCTTTTCCGTCACCATGCCATCCATCTTCCCGGGCCTGATGAGCGGGGCGCTTTTTGCCTTCGCGGCCTCGCTCGACGAACTGATCATCACGCTGTTCATCGCCAGCCCGGCGCAACGCACCATACCGCGCCAGATGTTCAGCGGCGTGCGGGAGAACATCGAGCCTACCATCATCGCCGCCGCCACCGTCATGACCATCGTCTCGGTCGCGCTGATGTCGGTGTCGATCCTGGCGCAGAAGCGCGATGCATCATGACCCCAGATCAACCGATCACAAGGAGAACAGTCCGATGACCACCACCGCTCCCCCCACCTGGCGCTATGCCGACAGCTATGAGTTCATGTCGCACACCAAGGCTGGATTGCCGCCGGTCATCATCTGCTGTGCCTGCAATGGCGGCATCCAGGGCCGCGAGTCCAACCCCGCCATTCCCGAAACAGCCGACGAAATCGCGGATTCGGTCTATGACGCGTATGTGGCCGGCGCTTCGATTGTTCATGTCCATGCCCGCAACCCCAATCAGTTGTGGCGCCCGGAGACAACGGCCGAGGGCTGGTGGAAGGTCAACGCCAAGATCCGCGAGCGCTGCCCGGACATCATCATCAACAACACGACAGGCGGCGGTCCGGACATGACCAACGAGGAGCGTCTGTCATGCCTCGATGGCGGACCCGAGATGGCATCGCTCAACACCTCTCCCGACATGAGCCGGTTCCGGCTGAAGGAACGCAAGGCGCCCCTGCCGCATCCGCATGACGCCATCGAGTATGACGAGTGCTTGCCGCAGAGCTATGGCTACATCAATGCACTCGCCGTCGCGATGAAGACCCGCAACATCAAGCCCGAAATCGAGGTCTATCACCCTGGCGGCCTGCACACCGTCAATGACCTGATCGCCAACGGGCATCTGTCGAAACCCTACTGGATCCAGACTGTGATGGGCTCGATGACGGCGAGCTACCCGACACCTGAGAACGTGATCAACATGCTGCGTGAGTTCCCGCCCGAGGCGTTGTGGCTCACGTCGGGAATCGGCCCGTTTCAGTTGCCGATCACCACATTGGCAATCCTCATGGGTGGTCATGTCCGTGTTGGACTTGAAGACAATATCTACTTCGCCAAGGGACGCCTGGCAGCAAGTAACGCCGAGCTGGTCAGTCGGGCTGCCCGTCTCTCGCATGAGCTGAACCGGGAGGTGGCAACCCCGAGCCAGGCGCGCGAGATGCTCGGAATGAGCCTGGTGCCAAGCCGCTACTGACGAGCTTGAGGGATCGCAGGCCACGGATCGAGACAACCTGGATGAGAACGAGACTTGGCATCATTGGACTGGGAGACGTCGCGGCTGCCCATCTCGCGGCAATCCCCCTGGTGCCTGCAGCCGAACTGGTCAGCGTCTGTGACATTCGGTCGGATCTGGCGCGATCAGTCGCCGACAAATGGGGCGTGCGGGGCTACAGTGATCCGCTCGCCCTCCTTGCGGATGGAGGCATTGATCTGGCAATGGTTCTCACGCCAGCCTCGACGCATCGTGCCATCGTCGAAGCGGCGGCCGCCAGCAGGGTCGATGTGTTCTGCGAAAAGCCGCTTGCGATTACCCTGGAAGACGGCGCGGCGATGATCTCCGCCTGCGATGCATCTGGCGTTCGGCTCTTTCAGGGACTTACCTACCGCTACATGCCCGCCATCCGCAAGGCGCGGGAATTGATCAGCAGCGGTGCTCTCGGCCGGATTCAGCTGATGACTGAACAGATGATCGGCGGGCACGGACTGGCTGGATATCGGCAGTGGTCACAGGTCCATTACCCTCATGGAGGCCCGGGGGGTCCGGGGATGAGCTTGATCGACCATGGGTTCCACCTGATCGATGTCTTCTCATGGTTCTTGGGGAGCCAACCGGTACAAGTGACCGGCAAGGGCCAGATTTCCGGTGCTCCAGCAGATAGCGAATACCTGATCATGACCTTTCCCTGCGGAGCCATCGGTCATCTTCTCTACAACAATGCCACATTCAGCGCGGGCCTTCCCAATGAAGGCATGTTCAGCGGCGGAGCAGGTTGGACAACAGACGGCAGCATGACACAGGCGGGATCGTGGACCAACGAGCCCGGCTCGATTTCTGTGTACGGCACGGAAGGCACCCTGCGGATATTCCACTACTGCAACTCCCTCTTCCTGAACACCGGAAGTGGGCCCCGGATGGTAGAGCTCCAGGGACGCGCACCACCTGGTCACTTTGCGACCCAGCTCGAAGCCTGCCTTGCAGCCATCAGCGACGATCTACCGCCCCCCGTGTCAGGGCATGACGGAATGGCCGCCTTGAAGACCTTGCTCGCGGCATACAGGCGATCCTAAATACGCAGATGACCTGCGCGGAATCGGCTGGTCCGCGCCTTTGGTCTTCAGGGAACCTGGGCCTACCGCAAGTCCAGTCCGGCTCCCCAATGGGCCGATACGCGGCGATGCCTTCTGGCGATTGCAGATAGTCTCCGACTCGTCCGGGGCGCGATTGAGCTCAAAATGTTGCGTCGAGAAGGAGCAGAGCAAGAGGGCCAAGACTCCAATAGCTACTGGTGAAAGTTCATTGGCAGGTCATACCGAGAAGTCCGGCAAGCCACGGAAAAGACGAGGCAAGTCCACAACGATGCGCAGATACTTAAAGGATGTCAGTTGGTTAGATGGCGGAGGGAAAGAGACTGGTGGCCAACTCTCTCCGTGATTAAGTCATTGATATAACTAAGACCAAAAGTTATCAGGGTTCGAATTCCACACGGGTATACGCATGGGAGGCCGCAGAACCAAACCATGGCCCCAAACTCGGCCATGGCGAGTGGCACAAGGTGTTCAAGAGGATCCGAGCGATGCACATCCCGACACGCCACGGCGTGGGCCCCACTGGCGTCTTCCTGCCCGCTGGCCCCTGGCCCACGGTGCTGGATTTTCTGGTGGAGCGCATGCCCCACATCTCGCGCGACGCATGGGCCGAGCGCCTGCGCAGCCAATCGGTGCTGAACGCGGAAGGCCAGCCTGTGCCGCTCACCCAGCCCTACACACCGCTCACGCGCCTGTTCTACTACCGCCACATCGAGGATGAACCGCAGCTCCCGGAGCAGGCCGGCATCGTGTTCGAAGACGACCATCTGCTGGTGGCCGACAAGCCCCATTTCATGCCCGTCACACCTGGGGGGCGCTATGTGCAGCAAAGCTTGCTCGTGCAGATGAAGAAGCTGACGGATTGTGATGATCTGGCGCCATTGCACCGCATCGACAGGGAAACCGCAGGCCTGGTGTTGCTGAGCAAGCGCCCGGCCGACCGCGACGCCTACCATGCCCTGTTTCGCCAGCAGCTTATCCACAAGACCTACCACGCCGTCGCCCCCTTTCGCGCCGGGCTGACATGGCCCCGCACCCACACCAGCCGCCTGGTGGCGGGCGAGCCCTTTTTCCGGATGCAGGAAGTGCCAGGCGAAGCCAACAGCGAAACCCGCATCAGCCTGCTGCGCACCGATGGCTCCCGCGCGCTGTACCAGCTGGAACCGGTCAGCGGCAAACGCCACCAGCTGCGGGTGCACATGCTGGCGCTGGGCCTGCCCTTGGAGGGTGACTTGTTCTACCCCGAGGCGCTGCGCGGACCGGGTGCGCCGGAAGACTTCAGCCAAGCCTTGCAACTGCTGGCGCAGCGCATCGCTTTCACCGACCCGGTGACCGGCGCCGACCGGGTGTTCGAGAGCCAGCGCAGCCTGCGCTTTTGAGCGTATCAAGTGTCCAAGACCGCCTGACCTGATGAGATTTTGCCACTTTCCGCGGCGGGGAGCAGGCTCAGCGTAGGTGCGCGCATTTGCGCGTAATGGCGGAGGGAAAGTCACTGGGTGCGAACTCTCTCGGCGGGGAGAAGCGAAGTCCTTGGTACGATTGCGAAAACTAGCAATTAGAAGCGTTTACGCAAGGCTACGCTCCTTCCCGCCACGCAGAGACTGTGTGCTTCAGACGTCATTCGAAACTCCTCTTCTTGTAAATGGTCGAGATGGTCAACCGACATGGCGCACAACGAGATATCCGCAAGACAGGTTCTGTCGATGCGGTCTCCACCCCCGGTGAATTCCCAACCAGAGAAACCTGAACCCATCAGCCCCAAACCCTCATACGCCCGGATCACGGCGGCTATCTACTTGGCGCCATCAATACGCGGTAGCGCCACAGTCAGCGATAACAATTGCTCCCGTCATTACCGAGGATGCATCGGAAAGCAGAAAACATGCGACCTCGGCCTGCTCTTCCGCGGTCTGGTTTCGGTTAAGCGGTCCCTGAATCTTGGAAAGCACCTTTTGGTCAGGATTTGCCCTGCGGTAATCCATCACGTCTTTCACCGACTGGTCATACATCGGCGTCTCCGTAGCGCCAGGCCCATGGAAATTGCAGCGGATACCGAATTGGCCATAGGCTACAGCAATGGATTTGGCGAGTCCCGCAAGAGCGTGTTTGCTCGTCGCGTATGGCGCCATGGTACCAACCCCCGCGATCCCTGCCATTGAACCGGTAATGAGGATATTGCCGCCCTGGCCCTGCTTCAGGAAGACTTTCAACTGTTCCCGGCAACAGTAGAACGTCCCTTTAACGTTGATATCGATGGTACTATCCAGCATCGCATCGGTTACGTCATGAGGCATGACCGGCGCATGGGAGACGCCGGCGTTGTTGTAGGCGAGATCGAGTCCACCGAAGCGATCGACCGTGGCCTGTATCATGTTGGCTACTTCCGCCGGACTGGAGATGTCAGCCTGGACCCAGTCGCATTCCCCACCACTCGCCACGATCTCGCGCGCGACTGCATCAAGCTTCTCGGGGTCGACAGACGAGATCATCACCTTTGCGCCCCGCCTTGCAGCAAGCCTGGCTGTTGCGGCACCGATTCCATGGCTACCCCCTGTTATCAGCAGGATCTTTCTATCCAAGCGGTACATGTCACGCATATTGGCCTCATCCTTCGTTCCAGAAATTGACGTTCAATTGGGGCTATGATGCCTGATCAGAGAGCGGTTCGCTGAACTGTTCATCACCCTGCTCTTCAGCGAATGCGGGCATCGCAGCCCCAAGAGTTCCGAACAACATCATGATTGCGGCACAGCAAGTAAGCTTGAATCTGATCACCTTGTCTTGCACCTTTGAACATTTTGATTGAACCAAGCTTGTGACAAGCAAGGAAGGAGTCGGTCAACGTCGTTGCGTCCCAGTTTGGGTCACGGTTTAGACGCGTGACTGACGCAGATCTCACGGGCGAGTTGCGCACCATCACGGCAGCGCAAGCATCTGCCAGCCCTCCACCATCATCTGGACGCCGAGCGCCACCTGCAGCACGCCGAACACAGCGCCGAGCACCAGCAGCGGAGTCATTCCAATGGACGCCATGAACCAGCGGGCAGCGCGCATGCCGATGTAGTCGAGTACAAGGATGAGCACGGCGACGGCAAGCAGCACCAGCCTCTCGGCCGCTGACTCGAAGAACGCAACGAAGATGATGAGCACCCCCACTGCCCGTGGAGTGACGAGTGCGGGAAAGGCCAGCGGCGTAACAGCCAGTTGCTGTGGCGAGGCGGGTGTGGCGCCTTGCGTTGACGCGGCCACGCCAGCCTGCGGCGAAACGAGAGGTAGCAGCGCCGTCAACGTCACGATCCCCCCGGCGGCCAGAATGAGCGAGCCGTTGCTGATTCCCCAAGCCTTGAGCATGACCGCACCGAGAAATACTGCAAGCGCCAGTGCGCAGAACGCCAAGAACGTGGCGCGGCGCGCAACCGACCGGCGTGTTTCATCATCCATCTGCGCCGTCAGCGCCGCGAAGACGGGAATGACGCCGATCGGCCCCATCATATTGAAGAGCAGCGGAATCAG
>JADCDC010000254.1 GCA_020252385.1 Aestuariivirga sp. | reverse complement strand
GCGCCATGAGGGCACGGGCCTGGGCCTGCCCATCGCCCTGGCGCTCACCAAGCTGCATGCCGGCGAACTCAACATCGAGTCCGAGAAGGGCCGCGGCACCCGCATCAGCCTCATCCTCCCCGCCGTGCGCCCCGCCGCCGGCGAGGGCAATCTCCACTGAGAAACGCAGACATGGACCTGAGCTTCCAGACCACCGACATGCAGCTGGCGCCGCGGCCCCACCCGCAGGACCGCGTCGGCCGCATCGTCGCGGTGACGGGCGCGCATGCCGTCATCCTGATCGACGGCAACGATGGATTGCAGCAGAAGCGCACGCCCGAGATCGGCTCGCTCCTGCGTGTCGACACGCCGCGCTCGGTGGCGCTGTGCATGGTGTCGGCGCTGTCCTCGCCCATGCCGTCCCATGCGAGCGACGAGCAGGAGCTGCGCATCATCGAGGTGGAGTTCTTCGGCGAACTGCCCAAGGATGAGAATGGCGCGACGCTGTCATTCCGCCGCGGCGTGTCGAGCTATCCCTCGCTCGGCGACGTCCTCTACCGCGCCTCGACCGACGAGCTCGGCAAGGCCTATGCCTGCGATTCGGTGTCGGCGATCCGTGTGGGCCACATCGCGCAGGAACCCTCGATCCCCGCGATGATCAAGATCGACGAGATGCTGGGCAAGCACTTCGCCATTCTCGGCACCACCGGCACCGGCAAGTCCTGCACCGTGGCGCTGATCCTCCGCCGCATCCTCGACAAGAACCCGCAGGCCCATGTGCTGCTGCTCGACGTCCACCGCGAGTATGCCCATGCCTTCGGCGAGCTCGCCGAGGTGATCGGCCCCCAGAACATGAACCTGCCGTTCTGGCTGCTGAACTTCGAGGAGATCGTCGAGATCCTCATCGGCCAGCAGTCGAACCGCGAGTCCGACGTCGAGGTGCTGCGCGAGCTGATCCCGATCGCCAAGGCGCGCTACATGAACAACCAGCGGCGCGAGCGCAATCCGCTGCACCGCCAGCGCGACCCGATCGAGCCCGCGGCATTGGGCGTCGACACGCCGGTCCCCTACCGCACCTCGGACCTGATCGGCATTCTCGACGAACACATCGGCAAGCTCGACCTGCGCGGCGAACTCGCCCCCTACAAGCGGCTGAAATCAAGGCTCGAGTCGATCAGCCGCGACTCGCGCTATGCCTTCATGTTCGGCTCGCTCACCATCCAGGACACCATGTCCCAGGTGCTGGCACGGCTGTTCCGCATTCCCGTCAACGGCAAGCCCATCGCCATCCTGGAGCTGGGCGGCCTGCCCTCGGAGATCATCAACGTGGTGGTCTCGGTGCTGGCGAGGCTCGCCTTCGACTTCGGCGTGTGGAACGCAGGCCAGATCCCCATCACCTTCGTCTGCGAGGAGGCGCACCGCTATGTGCCGGTCGACAAGACGCTGGGCTTCGAGCCGACCAAGCGCGCCATCTCGCGCATCGCCAAGGAGGGCCGCAAATACGGCATCTCGCTCTGCATCGTGTCGCAGCGGCCGGCCGAGCTCGACGCCACCATCCTCTCCCAGTGCAACACCATCTTCTCGATGCGGCTCGCCAATGAGCGCGACCAGCAGATCCTGAGGGAGGGCATTTCCGACGCTGCCGGGAGCCTGCTCGAGTTCATGTCCACCATGGGCACGGGCGAGGCGATCGCCTTCGGCGAGGGTGTGGCCATCCCCACCCGCATCAAGTTCGACATGCTGCCGCGGGAGGAATGGCCGCGCAGCAACACCGCTTCCGTCACCAAGAGCTGGGCCAAGGTCATGCCGTCCGAAGGCTTCCTGCAGGAGATCGTCATGCGCTGGCGCGCCCAGAGCCACACGCCCGACCCGGTCGCGGGCGAGGTAGGCTCCCAGGGCTCCCCGCTCCTGCCGCAGGCCGAGGCCACGGCGACGCTCTCGGCATCAACGCTCCCGGGCCTCAGGCGGTCAGCGCCGCAGCCCCCTGCCCCGCTCCCCACCGGCCAATCCGAGGCAGCCGCCCCCCAGCCGCCGGAGGAAAGACCGAGCCTCGCCACCCTGATGCGCCAGTTCCGCGGCTGACCCCCGGATAATCCTCTTGCGCATCCCCCCCTCTGCCGCTATCTACCCGGCACTTCGAAGCCGTTGGGGGATCGTCTAACGGTAGGACCGCGGACTCTGACTCCGCTAGTCTAGGTTCGAATCCTAGTCCCCCAGCCATCCCTTTTCATCCAATGCCGGTCCTCAGCCCACGGCGGCCGTCACGTTGCGTCAGCCGCTGACCGGATCAGAACAACGTCGTGATTTCTATAGTGGCGGACCTGTGAAGCTCAGGTGATAGTCGGCCGCAATTCGGTTCACCGTCTCCATGTCTTCCGGAATGCGGTAACCGCCTCGCGCCATTTCTGCGAAGAAGCCTTCAAAGCCCGCCGGCGTTAGGATCACGAGATGTCTGCAAGGCTGAGAGCTCACAACCTTGAAGGTATGTTCCGTGCCCCGCGGTATGAAGGTGGCTTCCCCTGGCCCGCGTCTCATTCGCTCGTTCCCAACGATGAACTCGCACTCGCCGGATAGGATGACGAACGCCTCATCTTCTTGATGATGAATATGTCGTGGCGGGCCCGAGCCAGGGGGCGATGTGCTGTCGGTAATCGACATGGCACTTCCACTTCCATCGCTGGCGAGGATGGTCCGGTAGGTGACCCCGAGCCATTCATGAGTTTCAGGCATCGTTCTCATCGGCCTACTCCTTGCCCCACCCAGAGTAATGCTCTCACATTATCGCGCACTTCGAAACCAACCCGCAGGCTGCACGGAGACGGAGCGCCGCCTCAACGGGTAGGCAATTCATTGGAGTTCGCAAGAGAAAGGTTGCTGTGACTCCCACTCAATGCGGCCCAGCGAACACCGCGCTCGCCGTGCTGACAGACGCCACATGCGCGCGGGCGGCGGTGGCGGCGGAGGTGGCGTCGGCGCGGAGGATGGCGGTGACGATGGCGTCATGCTCCTCCCATGACCTGGCGAGCCGCCCGCCCAGCCGGAACTGCGCCCGGCGGAACGGTGCGAGGCGGCTTCGCGTCATCAGCGTCAGTTCCTGGATGTGCTTGCTGTGCGCCCCCTCATAGAGGCGGCTATGGAAGCGGACGTTGTAGGCTTCGTAGTCGCTCTCGGCATTCTCGCGCACCAGCTTCGTGGAGGCGAAGTGCTCGGCCTCCAGCGCCGCCCGCTCGGCCGCGGTCATGCGCTCCGCGGAAAGCCTGGCGCAGATCGCCTCGAGTTCCGCCATGCTCTCGAACATGGAAGCCAGATGATCCTGGGCGATCACCTTCACCGTCGCCCCCCGGTTCGGCCGGCGGTCCACGAGGCTCATGGCGCTGAGCTGGCCCAGCGCATCGCGCACCGGTGTGCGTGACACGCCATAGCGCTCGGCGAGAGAGACCTCGTCCAGCCGGTCTCCCGGCTTCAGCCTGCCGGTGATGATCTCGTCGGCGATGGCCCGGACCATGTGATCGACGGTCGTTCCAGTCCTGATCAGCTTCCGGTCAGACGCCACGTTTCCTCCTGCCTGTGCAGATTGCATATTCTTGCGGCACTCTGTCAAGCTGAACTGGTTTTGAGCAGATTATGCGTGAAATATGAGCGAGAACGGCCGCCTCCCGAAGTCTGACCACTGAAATCATTCATGAATTTCTTTGGCACCGCGATTGCATGCACTTTCTTAACGCAGAACCAGTTCATGAACAGCCACAGAGGAGGCCCAACCAAAATGTCGAATTCCCTGTTCTCGCGCCGCCAGTTCCTCAAGACCACCACGGCCGGCGTCGCGGCCGGCCTCCTGCCCTCAGGGCTGATGGTCCGCCCCGCCCTGGCGGCGACCGCCACGGTGGGCTTCATCTATGTGGGCCCCAAGGATGACTATGGCTACAACCAGGCCCATGCGGAAGGTGCTGCGATGGTGAAATCCATCGAGGGCATCACCGTCGTCGAGGAGGAGAACGTCCCCGAGACGGTCGACGTCCAGAAGACCATGGAGAGCATGATCAATCTCGACGGCGCCTCGCTCGTCTTCCCGACCTCGTTCGGCTATTTCGACCCCCACATGCTG
>JADCDC010000253.1 GCA_020252385.1 Aestuariivirga sp. | reverse complement strand
CATTCTGGACGACTCCCAACACGATACTGACCCAGCACTCCGGTGGCGGAACCGCGGACGAGGTCGACCGCAAAGTCGATTGGTTCCTCGACAATCTTGCCCGTTTCCGCGAATGCCGTCCACTGCGCGGCGCCATCGACTTTACCAGAGGTTACTGATGCCAAGCATTGCCAACATCCGCTGCATTCTGTTGTCATCACCCTATGCCGACGCGGACGACCCAGAAATCAAGGAGTGCTTCCCCAACGGACCAAGGCGTACGATCGGCATGGTCGAGGTGACGCTCGACAATGGTGTGACCGGCTTGGGCGAGGGCTATCTTGCCGTCTTTGCACCCAGGGTCTTTCAGTCCATCGTTGAACTCTGCACTCCGCAGGTCTTGGGCAAGGACGGGTTCGACATAGCCGGTCGCGTTCGAAATCTGCGTTCGCTTTGCGATTACTGGTCGCTGCAGGGTGCGGCTCGCCACGTCATCGCCGCATTCGAGATCGCGCTGCAGGACGCCAAGGGCAAATCTCTGGGCAAACCTGTTTATGATCTCCTATCTGATGGTCCCAAGGCTGACGAGATCCAGATCTACGGTTCGGGCGGTTGCTGCGATCGCAAGGAACAGTTTCTGCGTGAATTTGACCTGCTAGAAGGCCTTGGGATCACCATCTACAAGATGCGCGCCACCAAGGGCGACATTCTGCGTACCGCCTGGGTTCTGGATCAGGCTGGCCGACGTGGGATCGATGTGGGCGTAGACATGTGCCAGAACCTCGCCGATCCGCCACAGGCAGTTTCAGATGTTGTAGCCTATGTCCGAGCTGTTCATGCCCGCACTGACCGTCGAATGATCTTCGTTGAGGAGGCAATTGGTCCCGATGCCCCCGAGGGCTTCCGCGAACTGCGAAGCTTGATCGACGTTCCGGTCTGCGGCGGCGAGATCATCACCACGCCAAAGGAGATGATTGAACGGATCAACAACGACGTCTACGACTTTGTGCAGCCGGATGCTTCGGTCATGGGCGGCATCCAGGCGGTGATGGACGTCTTTGCCGCAGCTAAAGCCAAGGGCGCCGATGTCGTCGTACATGCGTGGGGTGGCGCTGCTGCGATCATGGCAAGCTATCACGCCGCTTTCGCCGCGGGCGGCAAGCTTGTCGAATTTCCCATGCTCGATTTTCCTTTGGGGCGCGAGATGATGGGCAACCAAGCGCGAATTGAAAAAGGCCGCCTACTTCGCCCCACGGCCCCCGGGCTTGGCTTGATCCTCACCCCCGACATGGAGAAGCGCTACCCTTTCGACCAGACTGCTGTCTATTCCTGCGCGCTCTTGGACTATGGCCCTCCACCGGACAGTTATTGGGCTGGAGGATGACCGCATGACTCTTGGCGTTTGATGTTGCTCGTTCGTGAACCGCTTCCTCTTCAGCGTCCGTCTTCATCTCCTGGGCAGGACTTTGAATCTATCGGAGGAAGTCTTCAGTGGTACGCGTGTAAGCTTCTCGTCTGATCAAAGGGCAACAGTTTTCTAAGCCTTTCTGTTCACAGTAGGACTGTTTTCTTATAGAAGAGAGCGATGGAGAAAGCCGAAAAGCTTCTGAAGCGCCTTCCGCTGCTGGAGATCGTCCAGCTGAGGGAGCAGTGGTTCCTGCACTACCACGGTGAGATCGGGAACAAGATGAGCGCCAAGCTCCTCCGGCTCGCCATCGCCTACAGGGTGCAGGAACTGGAGAACGACGTTACGGCGCGCTGCGACGCAATCCGCAAGAAGGCCGCCGAGATGCCCCGGATGCGCGGGGAGAGCGGTCATGGGTATGCCCAGCGCATTGCGCCGGGGACCAAGCTCCTGCGCGAGTACAAGGGAACGATGCACGAGGTGCTGGCCATCGAGAACGGTCGCTTCGTTCATGAAGGGCAGGTCTACAGCTCGCTGACGGCCGTTGCCCGGAAGATCGCCGGTCGTACGGTGAGCGGCATGGTGTTCTTCGGCTTCTGGCACCGCAGGCGGCCTGTCGGCGATGGCTGAGGTCCCGGCCCTCCGCTGCGCCATCTATACCCGGACCTCCTCCGACGAGGGTCTCATCCAGGACTACAACTCGCTCGCGGCCCAGCGCGATGCCTGTGCGGCCTATATCGTGAGCCAGAAGCACGAGGGCTGGGTCAGGACCAGGAGGGTCTACGAGGATGGCGGGTATTCGGGCGGGAACCTCGACCGTCCGGCTCTCCGCGATTTGTTCGAGGACATGGCGTTGGGCGGAATCGACATCGTCGTCATCTACAAGATCGACCGCTTGACCCGCTCCTTGAGGGACTTCGCCAGGCTATCCGAGACCTTTAGCCGCCACAATGCGTCCTTTGTGGCCGTGACCCAGCAGTTCAACACGGCCTCGTCGATGGGACGGCTGACACTGAACATCCTTCTCACCTTCGCCCAGTTCGAGCGCGAGATGGCCGGAGATCGCATCCGGGACAAGAAGGCGGCCTCCACCCGGCTGGGCATCTGGATGGGGGGAAACCCCGCGCTGGGGTATGATGCCCCCGCAAAGAAGCTGGTGGTGAACCCAGCGGAGGCGGACGCCGTCCGCTACATCTTCCGACGGTTTGTCGAGCTCGAATCCATGGCCGAACTCCAGAAGGACCTGGTCAGGGCCGGGATCGTCTCGAAGCGGCGGGTCCGAAAGGGCGATCAGCCGTATGGAGGCGTGAACCTCACCTGGCACCCGCTCCACAAGATCCTGACCAATCCGTTGTACAAGGGCGTGATCCGGCAAAATGGACAATCCTTCACCGGCCGCCATGAACCTATCATCGATGCCCGCCAGTTTGACCGCGTGCAGAAGCTTGTCAGACAGGTGGCCGACCGGGAGAAAGCGAAGCGGGCCCTGGCCTACCCGTCCCTCTTGCGGGGCATCATTTTCGACATGGCCGGAGAACCGCTCTACACGCGCCACACTCTCCGGAAGTCCGTGAAGTACAATTACTACTTCTCCCGTTCCCTTGCCGCCAAAGCGCCGGTCAAGAAGCCGGTCAGTAACCCCGACAGCCCCCTCAGGCTCTCGGCACCGGCGGTCGAGAAGCTGGTCGTCCAGACCCTCGCGAAGCATCTCCGTGACAGGCAGTGGCTCGAGTCGACCGTGCCGACAGTGCGACGGCTCCGGGCAACGCTTGGCAATGCCCAGGAACTCGCGGCAGAGGTGGAGCGCCAGCTGGCAAGTCCCACCGGACTGATCCGCCAGCTGCTCACCCGGGTGGAGCTCAACAAGGTCACCCTCCGCCTGTTCCTGAACCGCCGCTGGCTCTTCGAGCGGCTGGATATTTCTCCGCAGAATGGTCCCCAGCCCTATGGCGCCGCGCCGGTCGTGATCACGATCAACAACCATCCACTGCGGTGCGGGAACGATCTGAGGTTTGTCTTCGACGGCCCAAGTGAGGCGGCGGGACCGGATCATCGGATGGTCCGGGAGATCCTCCGGGCCATCCGCTGGTTCGACGCCCTTTCGTCCGGCGCGTTCGACACCATACAGGAGCTGGCAGAGGAAGAGGGCGTATGTGCCCCCCTGATCACCGACCGGATCAGGCTGGCCTTCCTGGCTCCCGACATCGTCGAGATGATCCTCGAGGGACGCCAGCCCGCGTCGATGACCATCGGCAGTCTCCGCCGCGCCCGTCCCTTGCCGATGTCCTGGCCGGAGCAGCGCCGGTTGCTTCTGGGGGATAAAGGCGACGGCGATCCTCGAGCGGGTCACCTGGCCGGCAATGCAGTGGAACTGAATGCGCAACACAGCCACACGGGCCCAATCGATACCTGACCGGACCCGGAGCCCCTCTGGGCAGAGCCATGCCGCGAGGAATCCCATGAGTTGGGGGGTACAGGCATGGTCGGTGGCACGTCAGCCGCTGCCATGCTGCCAGGGCGTGTTCCGGGAACATCACACAGCGCCGTAACATCCTCCCGTCTAGGTATTCCTGCGGAGGCGAACGCGAACGTGTAGTGTTAGCTTCTTTGCCCGCTGGTGATCCAACGCCACCCGGGGAGCGACGCCATGAATGACCCTGCCGCGGAAGAGCTTCTCGACAGGCTCCTGGCGCCGAGAACTATCGATCCCCATCAGGTCGCCCTCATCCTGCAGCCGTCCGCGCCTCGAAGCGCCAGGGACGCGCTTGTGGCACTTGTCACGGACATGGCGGCCCGCGACGGCTACCGGTGTGTTTGTCAGGTTGCGACGTCAGGCCAGGAGGACGTAGATGTTCACCCACCGCTACACGGAACATGAACTTGCGGACCGGCACTTCCGGAAGACCATTCCGCCCAAGTGGGAGGTTTACTACCTCGTGATAGCATCAGGCCGATGCTTCGGCTACCGGCGGACTCCCAAGTGCGGCGGCCGCTGGGTGGCAAGGCTGAGAGTCACCACGGGCTGCTTCTACCGCGAGCGGGTCATGGGTCTTGCCGACGACGGGAAGCGGGCCGACGGTCGGAAGGTCCTGACCTTCGAGCAGGCAAGGCAGCGAGCGCTCCAGTGGTTCAAGTCCCCGGAGTTCCTGGACATCCGGGCGGAAGAACGACCGGGCGGCTGGCAATCGCACCTAAATGTCTGTCCGATTGGCGATGACTACACGGTGGCCCATGCCATGCGCGATTACTGCCAGTGGAAGAGCGACTTCGGCGCGAAGCAGAGCTTCTACGCGGCCGTTTCCCGCGCAAACGTCTATACGGTCCCGCTTCTTGGCAACATCCGCTGCGACGATCTCACGCCCCAGCATTGCCGGTCTCTCCTCCTTCATGTCGAGGGCTCGATCCTGCACAGGGCCGGCGGAACAAGGCTGACCCAGGTTGATCCGCGGACGCTCGACCCGGAGGTTCGCCGCAAGCGCCGGATCACCGCCAACAACACGTTCACCGACCTGCGGTCGGCCCTCAACATGGGTTTCGGAGATGGAAAGATCGCCACGAATGCCGCCTGGCGGAACGTGAAGATCTTCCGGAAGGTGAACCGGGCCCGGAGCGACATCCTCACCTGGGAGCAGGCCAAGCGCCTTGTCGACCTTGCAACGCCCGAGTTCCGGCGCCTGATCCTCGGGGCGCTCTACACGGGCTGCCGCCTCGGCGAACTGTTCGTCATGCGGGTGGGCGACATCGACCCGACCCGCATGGCGATCTATGTCCGCCCGGTCAAATGCTACAAGGGGCGGACCATCGCCCTGCCCGAGGAGGGATACTATTTCTTCAGGGCGCTTGCGGAAGGCAGGAACAACGACAGTCCGCTCATCCGTCGAAACCTCGACTGGCCGTGGACGACGGGTTACGTGGCAGAACACTTCAAGAGGATGGCCGGGAAGATTGGCCTGCCCAAGAGCTTCGTGTTCCACTGTCTCCGCCATACCTATGCATCGCTGCTGCTGCGCGCAAACACACCAGTGATCGTGGTTGCGAGACAGCTTGGTCACGCCAACATCGAAACCACCCTGCGAATGTACGCCCATGTGACCGATGACTTCATCGATCATGAGTTCAGGGCAAGGTACAAGCCGGGGTTCCTTACGTCGCCAGACCTGTTTCTTGGTGTTGAACCAACCTGAGCGGGGAACAGATCACGTTGGCACAAAGATCAATGTGATCGCGAGTTGCTGATGCCTGAGCAGCGGAGCGCTTGCGGGCTCCTGGTCTCCAGCGAACCGAAGCAGATTCACTTCAGTCGGGATCTAGATCTTCTCAAACAGCATCGCCGGCCGCTGCCGCCCGCGCTCCATGTCTCCGGTCTCCTGGATCCAGCCCCGCGCGAGGAAGGACCGACGGAAGTTGCGCTTGTCGAGGGGCTGTCCTTCGACGGCCTCGTAGACCTTCTGGACCTGGGTGAGGGTGAAGCGGGCAGGGAGGAGCGCCAGGGCGAGGGGCTCCCGGTCGAGCCTTGCGATCAAGGCCTCGCGCGCGGCGCGGATGATGTCGCGGTGGTCGAAGGCGAGCTTCGGAAGCTTCGCCATGCTGTGCCAGCGGGCCTCGTCGGCGTCGGAGCCGGAGGCCAGGGCATGGGCCTGCGCCGGCACCAGGGCAAAGTAGGCGGCGGTGATGACCCGGAAGCGGGGGTCACGGTCGGGTGCGCTGAAGGTGGCGAAGGCCTCGAGATGGGCACCCTGGACGCCGGTCTCCTCTGCAAGCTCCCGGGCGGCGCACTGGTCGAGCGTCTCGGTCTCCTGGAGGAACCCGCCGGGCAGCGCCCATGAGCCCCTGAACGGCTCGAGGCCCCGCCGGATGAGCAGGATCTTCAGGTCATCGTCCACCACCGTGAACAGGCAGATGTCGGTGGTCACGGCGGGGCGGGGGTAATCGTAGCAGTACTGGGTCATGGGAGCTGGCAGTAGTGGTGTGTTGACAACACTATCTCTCCGGATGTATAAGTGTATGCATAACACTTTAGCATGCCAGCGCAACAGGATTCCGGAACCCAGGTTCCGGACAGGGAGACTTCATGACCGGATCACACGAAGAGGGCCTGCGCGACCGGGCCCGCGGCGCCCTGCTGGGGCTCGCGGTGGGCGATGCCCTCGGCACCACGCTCGAGTTCACGGCGCGGGACAGCTACGAGCCCCTCACCACCATCGTGGGCGGTGGTCCCTTCCGGCTCAAGGCAGGGGAATGGACGGATGATACCTCGATGGCGCTGGCCCTTGGCGCTTCACTGGTCGAGAAGGGAGGGCTCGACGAGCGGGACCTCATGGAGCGCTTCTGTGCCTGGGCGGAGCGGGGGGAGTATTCCCACAACGGCCGCTGCTTCGACATCGGCATGACGGTCAGGGGTGCGCTCGACCGCTTCCGGCGGAGTGGCGACCCCATTGCCGGAAGCACCGACCCCCGGTCGGCGGGCAATGGCTCGCTGATGCGTCTGGCGCCCGTGCCTATCCTCTTTGCCTTCGACCATCAGGGCAGGGTGGAGGCCGCCCGCCGCCAGAGTGCCGTGACCCATGGGGCGGAGGAGGCGGTGGAGGCCTGCGCCGCCTATGCCGACCTCGTGGCCGAGGCGATCCAGGGCTGGTCGAAGGCCCAGCTGCTGACCCCGCGCGCCGGGTGGTCGCCCGCGAAGGTGGACCGCGCCATGCGGATGGAGACCGTCCGGTGGGACCGCAGCAAGGTCCGGGGCTCGGGCTACGTGATCCACAGCCTCGAGGCGGCCCTCTGGGCGGTGGGAAGGGCCGAGACCTTCCGGGAGGCCGTTCTGCTTGCCGCCAACCTCGGCGAGGATGCCGACACCACGGCGGCGATCACCGGCCAGCTCGCCGGGGCCCTCTGGGGCGCCTCCGGGATTCCCGAAGAGTGGCTCGCCAGCCTCGCTTGGCGGGACCGCATCACGACCCTTGCCGACCGTCTGCATGATCTCTCACTTGAAAGGAATGCCGCCTGATGACCGCCCGCACCAGCCTCTCCCATCCCCTGCAGATCGCCGAAGTCACAGCTCCGGGAGCGATGGGCGGGATCGGCATCACCTTCTGCCCCGGCAAGAAGCAGCCCGACGCGCTGACGGGCGCCTGGGACCGCGATCTCGGGATCGACCTCGACGCCATCCGGGCCTGGGGGGCCTCCACCGTGATCACCCTCGTCGAGGCGCATGAACTCGAGGAACTCGGGGTCACCGACCTCGGGACCGAAGTCCGCGCCCGCGGCCTCGACTGGCTCCACCTGCCGATCGGTGATTTCTCACCGCCCGACCAACGCTTCGCGACCGCCTTCGCCGCCCACCGGGATCGCCTCTGCAGCGAGATCCGCTCCGGTGCCCGCGTCCTCGTTCACTGCAAGGGTGGGCTCGGCCGGGCGGGAACGGTCGCAGCCCTCCTGCTGATCGACCTCGGCACGAGGCCTGATGAGGCGATCCGCGCCGTGAGGAACGTCCGGAAGGGTGCGATCGAGACGCCGGGGCAGGAGGTCTACGTGCGTGCCCATGGCCCAATGCTGTGAGCCGGTGAAGAAAAAAGGTGGAGACCAGCAAGATGATTCATGGCTCAGACGAGCAGACCGAGTCGCCCCAATGCGAACCAAAACTGAGTGAAGCGGATCGGCTCAGGTCACGGCTTCGAGACTGGCTCGAACTGAAGGGACTGAATGCCAACAAGGCCGCCAAGGCAGCTGGTGTCAGTGTGTCCGTCTTCTATAACTTTCTGAATGGCGACACAGCGAGCCTATCCAGCAGGACATTGCGGAAACTCGCTGCAGCCCATGATTCGACGGTTGACAGTATCCTGAGTGGATTGCCGGACAAGGATGTCGCGATCCGACCCAAAGTGAAGATTGCCTATCGGGTGGGAGCACTCGGCAGCCTGTTTCCCTGTGATGACCCGCTTTGTGTTTCGGCTTTAGAAGACTGGTCAGTTCTCAAGGGCTTCAGTGCCGCCCTCATCGAGGAGGGCGGGCTCACACCAATTCCCAAGGGCTGGATGGTGTTCTTCAAGAACGATTCCAGCGCCCCGGATTCGCTGATTGGCAGATTGGCGATCGTGCGCTTCTCGGGCGGAGGCACGAGGCCAGCCGTGCGTGGGATCATGATGTCGCCGGTTCACGGTCTTCACAGCCTGAAGGCCCTTGACGGCAGCATGACGGAGGACGTGAAGATCCTCGCTGCTCACGAGATCGTGTCCCTGGCTCAGGCGAAGTACGAGGTGAGCTAGACCCGCGCTCCGCCTGCGCTGCATGGCTCCTACGACTTGCCGGTGCGCTTCTCCTGCTCTTGCTGGGACTCCTGCCGCTTGATCTTGCTCTCCAGCAGCTTCCGGTTTTCCATCAGATTCGCGAACAGGCTGCGCAGCTCGGCGACCTCTTCCGCGGAGCTCGCCTCGGCCTGGAGTTTTTCCAAGTTCTCCTTCAGCGTATCGAAGGTGGCCAGCATCTGGCGATTCTCTTCGAGCGAGGGCTGGGTCGCGGGGTCGGGGAAGTAGGGCAGCGCCATCTCCTCGTCCCAGAGGACGTCTTCAGGGTGCGGGCTGATGTGGTCGATCGGCTGGTTCCTGGCCTTGCGCTCGGCAATCTCGGCATTGGCTTCATTGATGTATTCGACTACCGTTTCGCGGTACGCGTCATTGAGCTTCTTGCGGCGGCCCATGACGTCGAAGACGGCATGGAGGAGGGTCCGCGCGGACCGCACGTTGCCGTTCGCCGCCTGAATCGCCATGGTGCGCACTGCGGCGCGCAGAACAGGCATCTCGACCAGGCGGCCGTTCTCGCGCAGTTTCACGTTGCGAAAGACTTCCTCGAGAATCATGTCGTCGACACGCCAGTCGTCGAGGCGCACCAGTTTGTTCTTCGATCCCCTGGGCCTGCCTCTCGGATTCCCCGACGTGCCAGGCGGATAGCAATGCTCCCGCGGAGGCTTGCAGTAACCGGTCCCCTTCCTGTTCTTGCGGTTGTCGTTCGAATTTCCGTCATTCGCCATATTCAATCTCCTGTGTCAGTTTGTGGGTATTGGTGAAAACGGTTACTCGGCGGCCTGCGCCGCGGTGCCGTTCGAACGATCGGCGGCCACCTCGTCAAAGGTCTGCCCGGTGGCCTCGAGGATTGCGTCATCCTTCGCGTAGGCCTGCCAGCGCCGCACGATGCGGTCGCAGTAGGCTGCATCGATCTCACAGAGATGGGCGCGGCGAGCCGCTTTCTGCGCTGCGATGAGTGTCGAGCCCGAACCGCCGAACAGGTCGAGCACAATGTCGCCGCGCTTCGACACGTCCTTCATGGCATCGGCAAGCATCTCGACCGGCTTCGCCGTCGGGTGCATCGCCAGTGCCTCATTCCGGCCACTGCCAAAGGAGTTCACACCGCGGTAGTTCCAGACATTGGTCCGGTAACGGCCGTGCTGGCCGAGCTCGAACGTGTTGAGGTGAGCCGCCGTGCCGACCTTGTAGCAGAAGATCAGCTCGTGGCTGCTGCGGTAGAAGCTGCCCATGCCGCCGTTGCTCTTGCTCCAGACGATCAGATTCTTCATCTCGGTGAACGCCTCGCGCCCGGCAGCCGAGAGCTCGTCGAGATGCCGCCAGTCCATGCAGATGAACGCGATCGCACCGTCGATGCAGTTGGTCGCCATCATCTTGCAGGCGTCGGTCAGAAAGCGCGTGAACTCCCCGGAACCCATCTCGCCGCTCGCCATGGCGAACTCGCGATGCTTGACACGCCCCAGACCTCCGATCGTCGAGACCTTCAGATTGTAGGGCGGATCGGTGAACACCATGCGGGCGCGGGCGCCCGCCATGAGCGTTGCCACCACATCCGTCGACAAGGCGTCCCCGCACACCAGCCGGTGATTGCCCATGATCCAGACATCGCCGGTGCGGGTGATCACCTCTTCAGGTTCGAGGGGCGGCAGGGCGTCGTCCGCCGGATTGCCGCTCTCCTCGGGTGCCAGACCCTCGATGAGGTGATCGACCTCCGCGGCGCTGAAGCCGATGACATCGAGGTCGAAGTCCACGTCGAGGAGCTTGATCTCCTGAAGCTCCAACGCCAACAAATCCGCGTCCCACCCGGCCAGCTCGGCGGTGCGATTGTCGGCAATGGCGAGTGCCCGCACCTCGGCTTTGCTGAGATGGCTCACCAGGATGCACGGAACAGACTCCATGCCCAGCATCCGGACCGCGGCAAGCCGGCCATTTCCCGCCACGACCGTCCCGTCGCCATCAATCAGGAGCGGCGTGAGGAACCCGAACTTTCGGATCGAGGCTGCGATCTGTCTGATCTGCTTCTTCGAGTGCGTGCGCGCATTCCGCAGCGGCGGCTTCAAGAGGTCGACGTGCACGTCGAAGATCGTGTGGGAAAAGTCCTTCTTATTGCTCTCTGAGTGGAGCTTGTTATTGTGCTGCTTCTTGGTCATCTTTGTTCCTTCACTATCTCCTTGGGTGAAAGTGGGATCAGCTCGGGCGGCCGCGGCGGCGCGCCGGGGTGGCTGCAAGCCGTTTGTCGATGCCGACAGCGAGCTCCGTCAGCTCGACAACAAGATGGGTGCGGCGGGACGGAGAGACCTCGGCAAAGAATGCCTGAAGGCCGGACACGCCGGCGCAGAACCGCGGTTCGAAGAAGATCGGTTGCTGCCGTGCTTCAGGTGAGGCGATCGGCTGGCTCACCAGCTCGTTCAAGCCAATACGGTCCATGACCATGTAGATGGCCGTGTCGGGAGTATCGATCCCGTTGATCTTGCGCACAGGCCAGCCGGCAAGCGGCATCATATCCTCGAACGGTGACACGCCGGCTGCCAGGATGCGCCGGTGTTGGCCCTCGAGGAGAGTGCGGCAGTGGCGCAGGAAGAACACGACGTCGTTTTGCTTCAGTCCGGCGTTCCAGATCTCGAGAGCGAGACCAAGCATGAACGCGTGGAAGGACGTGAAGGGGACATCGAGGCCCTGGCCCGCGGCGCGCGTATCGTTGAAGGCGAGCGGCACCCCCTCTCTCTCCGATGCTTCCTGCCGGTCGAGGTCAAGGAGCTTCTTGATGCGGAAGCGGAAGGCGGGAGGCATCCGCTCGGGTGCCGCGCCGAGCCGGAAGTGTGCCCAGAGTGAATCTTCGACTTGGCTGCGCTTGTAGGTCATGGCGCAATTAATAAGCACCAAGCAGAGCATAATAAAGCGCGCCGAGACAGTTTTCCACGGGATCTACATGGTCAGATGGAGGCCATTTTTGAATGCCGTTTGGTCACACATGATCGCTGTTCAAGGCGAGCACGTTCGCTGTTCCGCAGAAGTGTCACCCGCGGGCCATTTAGTCCCGCAATCGCGCAGTCAGCCCAGTCCGCGTGTCTTTAAGCCGGCCCATTTTTGGGAAAATCGCTGTTAGATCGCTGTATTTTTCCCAGAGCCCCGCAGAGACAGGTTCGCAGCAGACTGCGTCCACCGCCACTTAACCGACTGATATTCCCTCAGTTTTGATCTCTGCAGACCGGCGCGGACTAGCTGCGTGT
>JADCDC010000252.1 GCA_020252385.1 Aestuariivirga sp. | reverse complement strand
GTACATTCGCGACAACACCCGCGTGCCGGGCCTCGTCATGGGCGATCTCGAGGCGCAGATCGCGTCTGCCGAACTCGGCGTTCAGCGCTTCATCCAGCTGATGAAGACCTATGGCAAGGAAACGGTGCTGCAGTCCACGCGCCAGCTGATGGACTATACCGAGAAGATGCTCCGCCGCGAGATCGCGAAGATCCCGGATGGCGAATATGTTGCCGAAGGCTTCCTCGACGATGACGGGCGCAACCGCGGCAAGACGCTGCCCATCAAGGTCACCGTCCGCGTCACCGGCGAGGACGTCGAGGTCGATCTCACGGGGTCCTCCCCTCAGGTGCCGACCGCCTTCAACGTGCCCTTCGACGGATCGACCAAGGTCGCCTGCTACTTCGCCTTCCGCGCGCTGCTGCTCGATACCTACACGCATAGCGAATATATCCCGCAGAACGAGGGCTCGTTCCGGCCGGTGAAGGTGACGGCACCCTTGGGCACCATATTCAACCCGATCTGGCCGGTGGCGGCGGAGGCGCGCTTCAGCCAGATCCAGCGCGTCGTCGACCTCATCATCAAGGCGCTGGCGCCGGTGCTGCCCGACAAATGCACGGCGGGCAACGCGGCGGTGCTGTCCTTTGCTGCCTATTCTGGCGTGAGGCCGAGCGGCGACTACTGGGTGTTCCTCGAGGTCAACGAGGCCGCAATGGGCGGCAGGCCGGGCTCGGACGGCCCGGACACGGTCGAGGAGCTGATGCGCAACACGCGCAACAATCCGCTCGAGGACCTTGGCATGCACCTGCCGCTGATCTGCGACCGCTACGAGGTGCGTGACGACGTGCCGCCGGGAGCGGGCAAGTTCCGCGGTGGCGCTGGCGTGGTGAAGTCGCAGCGCTATCTGACGCCCGGTTTCATGACGCATGAGGCGGACCGCCACGAGGACCGGCCCTGGGGCATCTTCGGCGGCAAGGAAGGCCACTGCGGCAAGGTCGAGTTGCAGAGCGGCAAGACGGGCGAGATCGCCTCCCAGCCCGCCAAGTTCTCAGGGCTTCGGACCGAGGAGGGCGATGTCATCACCTATTACTCGCCGGTGGGCGGAGGATATGGCGATCCCCTGGAGCGTGACCCGCAGAAGGTGCTGGACGACGTTCTCGACGGCTTCATCACGCCGGAGCACGCGCGCAACGACTATGGCGTGGTGCTGGTCGCGGCCGACAACGGCTATGACTGGGCGCTCGATCCGGAGGCAAGCGCCAATCTCAGGGCGCGCATGGCGGCCGGGCAGCGGGGGTGAGTTGGTTTTGGTTGCATAAGTTACGGGCGTGAGTGAAGATTGATGCAGTTGTGGGCATGCCCTGCCGGTCTCCGGCGGGGGTGCCCACGCTCCACAGGGAAAAGACCAAGAAGACTAGGGCGCGCGGCACGTCAAATGCCGCCATGAGAAACAGAAGGACACTGACATGACGAAGAAACTGACGGGCAACAAGCTTTCGAGGCGCTCGGTTCTGAAGGGCGGCGCTGCCGTCGCCGCAGCCACCGCCGTCACCGGTTTCCCGACCGTGTGGGCGCAGAGCCTCAAGGACGTGACGCTGGTGCACACCGGCATGTCCTATTCGACCATCGCCGACATCGCGCGCCAGGCGAGCACCGACCTGGGCTTCAAGGTCGAGATGGCGGTCGTCGACCATCCGGGCCTCATCAACCGCATGGTGAACGATCCGAACTCGATCGACATCGCCGACATGGAAATCTGGCAGAGCAAGGTGGCCGTGCCGCAGGGCGTCGTCCAGGGCGTCGAGATCGCCAAGATCAAGAACTGGGGCCAGCTGACGCCGCTCTATACCGAAGGCACCTTCGCCGGCAAGGAAGTGTCGCGCCAGGGCGACTCGCCCTTCGAGTTTATCTATCGTGACGGCAAGGACGGCAAGAACTTCGCCACCAGCAAGACCGACTGGGTCAACTTCGTGCCCAGCGTCTACAACGCCGACACGCTCGGCATCCGCCCCGACCTCGTCGGCCGCGAGATCACCAGCTGGGGCGATCTGTTCTCCGCCGACTTCAAGGGCAAGACCGCGATCCAGAACATCCCCACGATCGGCATCATGGACGCCATGATGGCGATGGAAGCCACGGGCGAGATCAAGTACGGCGACAAGGGCAACCCGACGCAGGACGAACTCACCAAGACCATCGCCAAGCTGATCGAACTCAAGAAGGCCGGCCACTTCCGCGCGCTGTGGAACACCTTCGACGAGAGCGTGAACCTGATGGCCTCGGGCGAGGTGGTGATCCAGTCCATGTGGTCGCCGGCGGTGACGGCGGTGCGCACCCAGGGCATCAAGTGCACCTACCAGCCGCTGAAGGAAGGCTACCGCGGCTGGGGCAACGGCCTTGCCCTCATGTCGCACCTTGAGGGCATCAAGCTCGATGCGGCCTATGAGTATCTCAACTGGTACAACTCGGGCTGGGTCGGCGGCTTCATCGCCAAGCAGGGCTACTACAGCGCCAACATCGAGACGGCGAAGGCCAACCTCACCGAGAACGAGCG
>JADCDC010000251.1 GCA_020252385.1 Aestuariivirga sp. | reverse complement strand
TGACACCGCCTTGCCGGCAATATTGCGCCAAACCAAGATAATGTCACCCGTTTTCATCGTGCGCGAGGTTAATTCCGCGCAGGTTTCAGGCCTTGTCCCGCCAGGTCAGGAGCCCGGTCCTCTCGTAGAGCCAGTAATACTGGCTGGTCATCTGCTGCGTGCGCCGCCAGCGGAAGCCGAACAGCGACAGGACGATCATGGTGAGGGCGTCCACCGCATAGCCCACGGGGGTCAGCAGCGGCTCCTGAAACAGCGCGAAATGGAGGAACCGCACGCCCAGGGCGAGACCGAAGGAGGCGATCACCACATTCGTGACCGAACGCCAGTTCTGCGCGAAGTTCCGCCCCATCAGGATGGCCGCACCACCCCCGATGATCAGCGTCAGGAGAATATAGACCCAGATGCTCTTGTCCATGGCGACCTCCTAATGCGCCCCGCCTTCGAGATAGGCGGCGCGGACCTCCGGGCGTTTCAGAAGCTCTTCGCCCGTACCCGTCATGGTCACGAGGCCGTTCACCATCACATAGGCCCGGTGGGCCAGCTTCAGGGCGTGGAAGGCGTTCTGCTCGACCAGGAAGACGCTGAGCTTTTCCTTGCGGTTCAGGTCCCGGATCGCGTCGAAGATCTGCTTCACGATGAGGGGGGCGAGACCCAGAGACGGCTCGTCGAGGAGCAGGAGCCTCGGCCGCGCCATCAGGGCGCGGGCGATGGCCAGCATCTGCTGTTCGCCGCCCGACAGCGTGCCGCCGCGCTGGGTCATGCGCTCCTTGAGGCGCGGGAACAGCGTGAAGGCGCGCTCGATGTCCTCCTTCATGTTGACATAGCCGTCGACGGTGGCGCCCATCTGCAGGTTCTCGAGCACCGTCATGCGCGGGAAGATGCGGCGGCCCTCGGGTGACAGCGCGATCCTGAGCTTGGCGATGTCATGCGTCGGCATCCGCGTGATGTCCTGGCCGGCGAAGGTGATCGTGCCCTCGCGCGCCTGGGGGTTGCCGAAGATCGTCATCATCAACGTCGACTTGCCAGCACCGTTGGAGCCGATCAGCGTGACGATCTCGCCTTCCTTCACATCGATGTCGACGCCCTTGAGGGCGGCGATCTTGCCGTAATAGGTCTTGACCCCGCGGGCCGAGAGAAGCGAACTCACGAGCGGCCTCCCTCTTTGTGTTGGGGTATTTCCGCACCGGCCTCGCTCACCAGTTCGGCGATTTCCGGCTTGCTTTCGATCTCGCTGTCATCGACGCCCAGATAGGCCGCGATCACGCGCGGATCGCTCTTCACCTGCTCAGGCGTGCCATCGGAGATCTTCTGTCCGTATTCGAGCACCACGATATGATCGCAGATCTTCATGACCACCGACATGTCATGCTCGATGAGCAGGATCGAGGTCTTGTCGGACTCGCGGATTGACAGCAGCAGCTCGTTCAGCTCGGCCGACTCGCGCGGGTTGAGGCCCGCCGCCGGCTCGTCGAGGCAGAGCAGCACGGGGTCGGTGCACATGGCGCGGGCGATCTCCAGCCGGCGCTGGGCGCCATAGGGCAATTCGCCCGCCGCATCGTCGGCGCGGTCATAGAGGTTGACGCGCTTCAGCCATTCGGCCGCCCGCTCCTTCGCGCCATCCTCGGCGTGCCGGTAGGCGGGAAGGCCCAGCACCCCGGCGACCGACATGCCCGACGCCTGCATCAGCATGTTGTGCTGCGCCACCAGCAGGTTCTCGAGAACCGTCATGCCGGAGAACAGCCGGATGTTCTGGAAGGTGCGCGCCACGCGGGCCTTTGCCGTCACCTGGAAGTCGGCCATGCGGTCCAGGTAGAAGGATTTGCCGTTCTGGTGCGTCATGGTGAGAAGGCCCGTCGTGGGCTTGTAGAAGCCGGTGATGCAGTTGAACACCGTCGTCTTGCCAGCACCATTGGGGCCGATCAGGCCCGTGATCTGGCCATGGCGCACATCGAAGCTCAGGTCGTTCACGGCCGTCAGGCCGCCGAAGCGGACCGTCAGGTGCTCCACGGTGAGCACGCTGCCAGGGTTTACAGCACCCGTCATCAGCCGTGACCTTCCTTTACGTTGTCAACCCCGATGGCCTTCTTTTCGTGGAGGAAGGCGGTGGGTTGCCGGACCGAGACGAAGCCTCGGGGCTTCCACAGCATGATGATCACCATGGCGCTGCCGAAGATCAGCATGCGGTAGAGCTCCGGCTTGAAGTCGTCGCCGAAGATGTGTTTCAGGAAGTCGAGTTCGCGCAGTATCTCGGTGCCGCCCTGCATGGCGACGGCGGCAAGCGCCACGCCGATGAGCGAGCCCATGCCGCCCAGCACCACGATCGCCAGGATGATGGCCGACTCGATGAACTTGAAGCCCTCCGGGTCGACGAAGCCCTGCCGGGCGCCGAAGAAGGCGCCGGCCAGGCCGCCGAAGAAGGCGCCGCAGGCGAAGGCGGTGAGCTTGGTGTTCGTCGTGTTGATGCCGAGCGAGCGGCAGGCGATCTCGTCCTCGCGCAGCGCTTCCCAGGCGCGGCCCACCGGCAGGCGGCGGAGCCTCAGCGTCACCCAGGCGGTCATCAGCGCCAGGACCACGATGACGTAGTAGAGGAACATCGTGCGATACCAGGGGGCGGGCGGGATGGTCACCGGGTCGAAGCCGAAGGTGGTGGTGATCCCGCTCAGCACCCAGGAGAGCCAGGCCGCGAAGCCATCGGGCGTTCCGTCGAACTTGATGCCGAAGAAGGTGATGCGCGGGGCGGAGATGCCAGCACCGCCGCCGGTGAAGTCCTTCCAGTTCTTGGCGACAAGGTAGATGATTTCACCGAAAGCCAGCGTCACGATCGCGAGGTAGTCGCCCCGCAATCGCAAGACGGGAAAGCCCAGAAGGATGCCCCAGAAGGCGGCGAGGATGCCGGCCACCGGCAGGCACAGCCAGAACGACCAGCCGAAATGCAGCGACAGCAGCGCATAGGAGTAGGAGCCGATGGCGTAGAAGGCCACATAGCCAAGATCGAGCAGCCCCGCGAGGCCCACCACGATGTTGAGGCCCCAGCCGAGCATCACGTAGATCAGGATGAGGATGCCGAAGTTGTCGACCCATTTCGGAATGCCGCTCGTGCCGACGAGCAGGATCACCAGCAGCGGATAGATGAAAACGAAGCTGAGCCCGCCCGGCGCCAGGTATTTTCCGAGCGCCGAGGGCTGTGCCGCCACGGGTTTGGCGGTCGCCTCGCGGTGTGCGGCCGCGATCTTGATGGCCTGGATCACCAGGTAGGCGGCGACACAGGCGAGGATCGCGATGATGGCGTGCCACGGCCTGAACAGCAGCACGAGCTGGTTGTCCATGTTCTGCTCGGTCTTGAGGCCGAGCAGCGGCCCGAACAGGCCAAGCGCCACCACGGCGACGAGCAGTGCGCCGAGGAACAGTTTGCGGGTATGCGACGGCGTGCTGTCTTGCGGTTTCGACATGATCAGACCTTCTCGACCTCAGGACGGCCCAGAAGACCCTGCGGCATGAAGATCAGGACGATGGCGAGGATCGAGAAGGCTGCGACGTCCTTGTAGGCGAGCGAGAAATAGCCCGAGAAGAAGGTTTCGATGAGGCCGATCAGCAGGCCGCCGATGACCGCGCCCGGCAGCGAGCCGATGCCGCCCAGAACCGCGGCGGTGAAGGCCTTGATGCCTGGAATGAACCCGTCCTGGTAGGAAATCACGCCATACTGCATCAGGTACATGACGCCAGCCACGGCGGCGAGTGCGGCACCCATGACGAAGGTCGCGGAGACGGTCCGGTCGACGTTGATGCCGAGGAGTGCGGCCATCTTGCGGTCCTGCTCGCAGGCGCGCTGGGCGCGGCCCAGCGGCGTCTTCTGCACCACATACCAGAAGATGCCGAGGAGAACGGCGGTCACGAGCACGATGACGATCTGCTTGTAGGCCAGAACCACGGCGAAGCCGTCAGCACCGGTGGTGATGGGGATGACGTCATTGGGGTCGAACAGCGGGGGAATCGGCTTGTTGCGCGGGTCCTGGGCGACCTGGATGAAGTTGGACAGGACGAGCGACACGCCGATGGCCGAGATCAGCGGCGCCAGGCGGAAGCTTCCTCGCAACGGCCGGTAGGCCAGTTTTTCGATGGTCCAGCTCCAAAGCCCGGTCAGCACCATGCCGACCACCAGCATCACGATCAGGGCAATCGCCACGCTGCCGATCCCCAGCCACACCGACACCACCAGGAAGGCGATGAGGGCGATGAAGGCGGACACCATGAACACGTCGCCATGGGAGAAGTTCACCATGCCGATGATGCCGAACACCATGGTGTAACCGATGGCGATCAGGCCATAGATCGACCCAAGCGTGATTCCATTGATCAATTGTTGGAGAAAATACTCCATGAGCCCCCCTCGACTGCCTTGCCCGGCGCGGTTTTTGTGCTGCCGTTTGACCTGTCATAGACAGAACACATTTTTAACACAAGCGCGCCGCCGTCGCGGGTACCGGAAGTTTGGACTTGTGGATTATGCCAGCCCGATATATATCGACCCGCAATCTATCGGACCAGCATATATCGAACCGGCATTTACATGAACGTCAGGACGCTCTGCCTGGGCATTCTCTCCACCGGAGAGGCCACGGGCTATGAGATCAAGAAGGACATCGAGGAGGGGCTGTTCAGCCACTTCATCGACGCGAGCTTCGGCTCGATCTACCCGGCGCTGACGCAGCTGGCGGGCGAGGGGCTGGTGACGGTCCGCGCCGAGGAGCAGTCCGGCAAGCCCGACAAGAAGGTCTATGCCATCACCGAGAAGGGCCGGGCCAGCCTGGCGCGCGCCATTTCGGTTGTGCCGGGCCGCGACAAGTACAAGTCCGAGTTTCTGTTTCAGATGCTGCTTCAGCAATACATGACGCCCGAGATGATGCGGGCCGCCATCGACAAGCAGCAAAGTGACCTTGAAGACGATCTGGCCCGTATACGCGAGTGCCGATGCTCGGAGCAGCCCCATGCGGGCGCCCGCTTCGTAGCCGATTACGGGGAGGCGGTGGTGTCTGCCGCGCTCGCCGTGCTGAAGGACAAGAAAGCCGAACTCCTGCGCAATGCGACACCGCAGGCCGCCGAATAAGACTGGGAACGAGAACTCATGATACGCCGCATTCTGTATTTCCTGCTGGTGACCGTCATTCTGGGCGGGCTCGGCGGAGCCATCGCCTTCTACGCCTTCGAGTTCAAGCCGAAGATGCTGGCCGAGGTCATCCTCGGCGCACCCGTGCCGCCCGAGACGGTGTCGGCCGAACCCGCCCGCATGGACCAGTGGCAGCCGCAGATCACGGGGATCGGCACGCTCACCGCCTATCAGGGCATCGACATCACCCCGCAGGTTGGCGGCGTCGTCACCGAGATCAACTTCAAGTCGGGCGAGGACGTTCCCCAGG
>JADCDC010000250.1 GCA_020252385.1 Aestuariivirga sp. | reverse complement strand
TGGGTGTAGATGTTGATCGTTCCGGAGCCGAGGTTGATGGGCGGGTTGTTCATCATCGCACCGTTGATCTCGCCCAGGATGAACAGCACGAAGAGCGCGCCGAACACCGTGGCGGGCAGGCCGATCAGGATGATGAAGGGATCGCGGAAGCTTTCGAACTGTGCCGCGAGAACGAGGTAGATCAGCAACAGCGCGATGGCGAAGGTGACGGCCAGCGTGTTGCCTTCCTTGACGAACTGGCGGCTCTCGCCCTTGAAGTCATAGGCCATGCCGGCCGGCATGATCTCGTCCGCCTTTTGCTGCAGGAAGGCGATGCCTTCGCCGATGGTGCGGCCGGGGAACGGCACGCCCGAAAGCATGGCGGAGTTCAACTGCTGGAAGGTGGCGAGCCCGTTGGGCTGCACCGTCTTGGAGACGCTGGTGAAGGCCGAGAGCGGCACCATGGTGCCGTCCGCCGCGCGCACCCTGAAGCTCAGGATCTGGTCGACGTTGGAGCGCTCGGTGCGCGGCACCTGCGGGATCACCTGATAGCTGCGGCCATCGACCGAGAAGCGGTTGACGTTGTTGCCGCCGAGCAGTGTGGCGAGCGTTGCGCCCACGTCCTGCATGGTGACGCCCAGCCGGTTGGCGCGGTCCTTGTCGACGATGAGCTCCACCTGCGGCGTCTGGAAGCGGAGATCGGCGTTGGTGAAGATGAAGAGGCCGCTCTTCATCGCCTCCGCCTTGAGCTGGTCCAGCACCTCCGCAAGCCGCGTGTAGTCGCCCGGATAGGTGAGCACGAACTCGACCGGAAGATCGCCCGCACCCACCGGGATGGCCGAGGGCGCGGTGGCGAAGATGTCCACACCCGACACCGCCTCGAACTTGGGGCCAAGTTCGGCAAGCACCGAGAGGTCGCTGCGGTCGCGCTCGCCCCAGGGCTTGAGGATCAGGCCCATGAAGGCCGAATGCGTGCTGGGGAAGCCGTTGATGGCGAAGAGGTTCTGCTTCTCCGGCACGGCCAGCATGGTCTTGGTCAGGTCGTCGGTGTAGGTCGTGAGATAGTCGAGGTTGGTGTGCTCGGGCGCGTTGATGAAGGCGAAGAGCACGCCCTGGTCCTCCGCCGGCGCCAGCTCGCGGTTGATGGCGTTGTAGAGGATGCCGGAGAGCACGATGGTCAGCACCGCCATCCAGGCGAAGATGGAGCGCTGCTTGATGGTGCCATCGAGGCGGCGGCGGTAGAAGCGCTGCAGCCCGCCGAAGACGCGCTCGACGAGGCGGCCGAACCACGAAAGCTTCGCATGCGGCTTCAGCATCTTGGACGTCATCATGGGCGACAGCGTCAGCGCGATGACGCCCGACACGATGACCGCACCCGCCAGCGTGAAGGCGAATTCGCGGAACAATGCGCCCGTCAGCCCTGAGGTGAAGCCGATCGGCGCATAGACCGCGGCGAGCGTGACCGTCATCGCGATGACGGGGCCGGTGATCTCGCGCGCACCCTTGATCGCCGCGTCGAAGGGCTTCATGCCCTCCTCGATGTGGCGGTGGATGTTCTCGACGACGACGATGGCGTCGTCGACGACAAGGCCGATCGCCAGCACGAGGGCGAGCAGCGTCAGGAGGTTGATCGAATAGCCGAACGCCACCAGCACGAGCGCCACGCCGATGAGCGAGAGCGGGATCGTGACCACCGGGATGATGGTGGAGCGGATGTTGCCGAGGAACAGGAAGATGACGACGATGACGATGAGGCCGGCTTCCACCAGCGTCTTGCCGACCTCCCAGATCGAGGCGTTGATGAACTCGGTGGCGTCATAGGCGATGTCCGCCTCGAGCCCCGTGGGCAGCATGCGCTCGATCCCCGGCATGGCGTCACGCACGTCGGCGATCACGGTGAGGGGGTTTGCGTCGGGCGTGGTCTGGATGCCCATGAACACGGCCTTGAGGCCGTCGAAGGCGGAGGTGGAGTTGTAGTTCTCAGGCCCCAGGTCGACGGTTGCCACCTGGCCCAGCCTGATCACCGAATCGCCGCGGGTGGCGACGACGAGCTCCATGAACTGCTCGGGCGTCTCGATCGAGGTCTGGGCGTTGATGTTCTGCTGGGTGAAGTCCGACTTCACCTCGCCCGCCGCGGTGGTGAAGTTGTTGGCGGCCAGCGCCTGGCGGATGTCGAGCGGCGTGATCGAGAGGGCCGCCATCTTCTCGGGGTCCAGCCAGACGCGCATGGCGAAGGTCGAGCCGCCGAGAATCTCGGCGGAGGCGACACCGTTGATCGCCTGCAGCTGCGGCTTCACCACGCGGTCGAGATAGTCCGAGATCTGCGGCGGCGTCATCTGCTCCGACTTGAAGCTGATGTACATGAGCGCGAAGCCCGCACCCGTCGTGCGCTTCACCACGGGGTCGTTCGCCTCTTCCGGCAGGACGCCCTTCACCTCGTTCACCTTGGAGAGCACGTCGGCCAGCGCGCGGTCCGCGTCGGCATCGAGGCGGAGCTTCAGGGTGATGGTCGAGATGTTCTGCGAGGAGCGCGATTCGAGGATGTCGATGCCCTCGGTCGAGGCCACCGCCTGCTGCAAGGGCGTGGTGATGAAGCCCTTGATCTGGTCGGCGTTGGCGCCGGGATAGATGGTGGTGATCTCGATCTTGGTGTCCGACACCTCCGGGAACTGGCGGATCGGGAGCTGGAAGATGGCCTGCAGGCCAGCCAGCAGGATCAGGAGGCTGACCACGGTCGCAAGCACCGGGCGCTTCACGAAGATGTCGGTGAAATGCATCGGTCCGGCCCTTACTGGATCGTGGTCGACGGCTGCGCCTGGAGAGCGATCGAATTGTCGATCACCACCTTGCTGCCCTGGTCGATCTTGTTCTGGCCCGCGGTGACCACCTGGTCGCCGGGCTTGAGGCCGCTCTCGATGGCGACACGGCCATCGCGCACCGGACCGGTCTTGACGAAGCGGCGCTCGATGACGCGCTCCTCGATGTCCTTGCCGTCCTTGTCCTTGGCCTTCACCGTGTTCACAACGAAGACATTATCGCCATAGAGCGAATAGGTGACGGCGGTCTGCGGCACGGTCACCACTTCCTCGGAGGCGCCCGAATCGACCAGCACATTGGCATACATGCCGGGCACCAGCTTCTTGTCGGGATTGGGGATCTCGGCCCGGACCGTGATCATGCGGCTGGTGTCGGAGACGCGCGCGTCCGTGGTCACGATCGTGCCGGTGAAGCTCTGGCCCGGATAGGCGTTGAACGTCGCCGTCACCTTCTGGCCCTCGGCGATGCGGCCGTAGTCGGCCTCGGTCACCGTGAAGTCGACGAAGACCGGATCGATCTTCTGCAGCCAGACGACCTTCTGGCCCGGCGCCAGGTAGCTGCCGAGTGCGATATCCTTGAGGCCGACGCGGCCAGCCCACGGGGCGTAGATGAACTTCTGCGCCACTTCCGCGCGGCGGCGGTCGAGCGTTGCCTCGAGCACGCGCTTCCT
>JADCDC010000025.1 GCA_020252385.1 Aestuariivirga sp. | reverse complement strand
TGATGTCGCTCCTGGCGCTCGCCGGCGCTGCGCTGCTGCTGGCGGTCGACATTCCGCTGACCGAGGCTCACGACGCCCCCTCGGGCCGCCCGCTGGCCGAGATCGCCCGCCAGCCCCGCTATATCGTGGCGGCGCTCACCGCCATGCTCGCCTATGGCATCATGATGCTGGTGATGACCGCGACCCCCGTCGCCATGCTGGGGTGCGGCTTCTCGGTCCAGGATTCGAGCTGGGTCATCCAGTGGCATGCGCTCGCCATGTTCGTGCCGAGTTTCTTCACCGGCAGCCTGATCGCCCGCTTCGGCGCGGAGCGCATTTCGGCGCTGGGCATGGTCTTGCTGGTCGGCGCCGCGACGGCCGGCCTCATGGGCATCCGCTTCGAGAATTTCGCGGTGGGGCTTGTGCTGCTGGGGCTCGGCTGGAATTTCGGATTCATCGGCGGCACGGCGCTTCTGACCGACACCTACCGGCCGGAGGAGCGCAACAAGGCGCAGGGCCTCAATGACTTCCTGGTCTTCGCCACCACGGCGGCGACCTCGCTGAGTGCTGGCAAGCTTCTGGCCTGGTTCGGCTGGTCCGGCGTCAATTACGCCGTGATGCCGATGGTGGTGCTGGCGCTTGTCATGATCGGCTGGCTCGCCACCCACAAGCGCAAGGCGGCTCAGGCGGGTTGAGGCTTTGGCCTTGGCGCCAGCCAGCGCCCGAGCGTCCAGCACAGGCGGGTCAGCCCCATCAGGGCCGCAGCCAGCCACAGCATGAGCGAGATCGACCACATGGCCGCCGAGGCGGTGACGCTGGCGAAGGTCAGGGCGCCGCCCGCCAGCAGCAGTGCCCCGCGCGTGGCCTTGCCGAAGCGCTGGGAGAGCTTTGCCATCATGCTGACGTCCGCCACCGATTCCGCCTTCGCGAGCGTGGTCAGCGTGGCGCGGTAGCCGGCCTTGCTGCCGATGGTGGCGATGTCGGTGCCGAGGCCCTCGAGCGAGGTGGCGAGCCCGCGGATGGCGCGCTTGTCGATGGCGTTGGCGGCGAGCGTTCCGAGTTGGCGCGTGAGTGCGGGGGAGAGCCTGCCCGCCCGCTTCACCGCCTTCAGCGTGCTGAGGCCGGAGCGCGCGGGGATTGCCATTCCGGCGGAGGCGATGGTCGCCGCCGTAACGCCAAGGCCCACGGCGGAGAGGCCGGCCAGCAGCGGGTCGATTTCCTCGCCGCTCAAATACTTCTCGGCCTGGCGATAAAGGTCGCGCACATCGCCGATGCCGGTGAGATCGCCCGCCACGGCGCCGGCCAGTGCGGCCTCGTTGGGCGCCTCGCCGGTGACGAAACCGTTCCAGGCATCGGCGGCGAGCCGGGCGGTGGCCTCCGCTTCGGCGGCGGCGACCGCTTCACGTGTGGCGGGCGGCAATTCGAGGCCGCGCTCATCCGCCAGCGCCAGGAGGCTTGCGGCGAGGTCCTCGTCCTTGGCGGCGACCGCCGCATCGATTTCGCGGACATAATCCGCCGGGCGCTTGGCGGCGAGGGCGTAATCCGCCACCGCGGCGGCATCCCGCGGGCCGGCGAGAAGGCGAAGCGCATCTGCGCCGCGCGGCAGGATGGCGAGGCCCAGCGCCAGCATCGCAACCGCCAAAAGACCCCAGACCCAGCCCTTCATCGCGCCCCCCTCCGTGGACCGTCCCTAAACCACGGGAACCCGCCGCTTTCGTGGCGGAAACGGCACCTCAGGGTGGCGTTTCGCGGCCAAGTCCTTGGGCCATCTGCTTATTGCGCTCACAGCCCCGATTTGGCATACGGACGACACCTTCCGGGGCAGGGATGGGGCGGATTCTCCCGCCGACAGGGGCTCTGGGAAAACACTGAACAAACAGAAGGGTTTATCATGACCACTGCACTCTGGCTGATCGTGCTCGCAGGCGCGCTCTCCATCGTGTACGGCGTCGTGACGACGCGCGGCCTGATGGCCGCGGACGCCGGCACGGCCCGCATGCAGGAGATCTCCGCCGCCGTGCGCGAAGGCGCCACGGCCTATCTCAACCGTCAGTACACCACCATCGGCATCGTCGGCGTGGTGATCTTCTTCCTCGCCTGGCTGCTGCTCGGCGTGTGGTCTGCGATCGGTTTCGCCATCGGCGCCGTGCTCTCGGGCGTTGCCGGCTTCATCGGCATGAACGTGTCGGTCAGGGCCAACGTGCGCGTGGCACAGGCGGCGACCAAGTCGCTGGCGGGCGGCCTCGACCTCGCCTTCAAGGCAGGCGCGGTGACGGGCCTCCTCG
This sequence comes from Aestuariivirga sp., assembly GCA_020252385.1. Taxonomy (GTDB): domain Bacteria; phylum Pseudomonadota; class Alphaproteobacteria; order Rhizobiales; family Aestuariivirgaceae; genus Aestuariivirga. Next base: position 4,307 of record JADCDC010000025.1, on the reverse strand, counting down.
TCGCGGGCCTCGGCCTCCTGGGCGTGACCCTCTACTTCGGCTTCCTCAAGGACTCGATGGGCTTCGACCCGACGAGCCGCACCGTGATCGACGCGCTGGTGGCGCTCTCCTTCGGCGCCTCGCTGATCTCGATCTTCGCGCGTCTTGGCGGCGGCATCTTCACCAAGGGTGCGGACGTCGGTGGCGACATGGTGGGCAAGGTCGAGGCGGGCATCCCCGAGGATGATCCGCGCAACCCCGCCACCATCGCCGACAACGTTGGTGACAACGTCGGCGACTGCGCTGGCATGGCGGCCGACCTGTTCGAGACCTATGTGGTGACCGCGGTCGCCACCATGGTGCTCGCGGCGATCGCGCTTCCGGCAGAGTGGAAGCTCGCCGGCATGGTGCTGCCGCTGGCCATCGGCGGCGCGTGCGTCGTCACCTCCATCATCGGCACGTACTTCGTGAAGCTGGGTCCCTCCAACAACATCATGGGCGCGCTCTACAAGGGCGTGATCGCGACGGGCATCCTCTCGCTCATCGCGCTGTTCCCGGTGATCTACCTGGTCTTCGGCAGCATGAGCACGGACCTCGGCGGCTTCACGCCCATGGACCTGTTCTGGTGCGGCGTGGTGGGCCTTCTCATCACCGCGGCGATCATCTGGATCACCGAATACTACACCGGCACCGGCAAGCGCCCGGTCAACTCGATCGCCGAAGCCTCGATCACCGGTCACGGCACCAACGTGATCCAGGGTCTCGCGGTGTCGATGGAAGCGACGGCCCTGCCGGCCCTCGTCATCGTCGCCGGCATCATCGTGACCTATGTGCTGGGGGGCCTGTTCGGCACGGCGGTCGCGGTGACGACCATGCTGGCCTTGGCTGGCATGATCGTGGCGCTCGACGCCTTCGGCCCGGTGACGGACAACGCGGGCGGCATCGCCGAAATGGCGGGCCTGCCCAAGGAAGTCCGCCACAACACCGACGCGCTGGACGCGGTCGGCAACACCACCAAGGCCGTCACCAAGGGCTATGCCATTGGCTCCGCGGGCCTCGGTGCGCTGGTGCTGTTCGCGGCCTATACGCAGGACCTCACCTACTTCACCGCGCAGGCCAATGCCGAAGGCTCGACCGTCTACCAGTACTTCAAGGGACTGGGCGCGGTGGACTTCTCGCTGGCCAATCCCTACGTCGTGGTGGGCCTGCTGTTCGGCGGCCTTCTGCCCTATCTCTTCGGCGGCATGTCGATGACGGCAGTGGGCCGCGCCGCGCAGGCGGTGGTGGTCGAAGTGCGCCGGCAGTTCAAGGAAAAGCCCGGCATCATGCAGGGCACGGAGAAGCCTGACTACGGCCGCGCCGTGGACATGCTCACCAAGGCCGCGATCAAGGAAATGATCGTTCCCTCGCTGCTCCCCGTGCTCTCGCCGATCGTCGTCTACTTCGTGATCCTGGCGATCGCCGGCAAGGCGCAGGCCTTCGCCGCCGTGGGCGCCATGCTCATGGGCGTGATCGTGACGGGCCTGTTCGTCGCCATCTCCATGACGGCGGGCGGCGGCGCCTGGGACAACGCGAAGAAGTCCTTCGAGGACGGCTTCGTGGACTCCAAGGGCGTGAAGCACCTCAAGGGCTCTGACGCCCACAAGGCGTCGGTCACCGGTGATACCGTCGGCGATCCCTACAAGGACACGGCGGGCCCCGCCGTGAACCCGATGATCAAGATCACCAACATCGTGGCGCTGCTGCTGCTGGCGGTTCTCGCCGGGCACTGAGTACGATCGCGGTCTGACGATCTGACCCCGCCTGGAGAAATCCGGGCGGGGTTTTTGTTTTGCTTGGCTTCCCTTTCGACGACTGCCAGATTGCGGCAGATTTGGAGGGAAGATGCTGATCGGAATCGACTGGGGCGGCACCAAGATCGAGGGTGTCGCGATGGAGCGGAACGGGCGCGAATTGCTGCGCCTGCGCGAGGCCACGCCACGCCATGATTATCACGGCTGCCTGAAGACCATCCGATCCGTGATCGATGCGCTCGAAGCCCAGACGGGGCGGCGGGGAAGCGTCGGCATTGGCATTCCGGGCTCGCTTGAGCCCAAGAGCAGGCTCGGCAAGGGTGCCAGTTCGACCTGGATTCTCGGCAAGCCCGTCGAGGCCGATCTGCAGGCGGTTCTGGGCCGCGAGATCCGTGTCGAGAACGATGCAGATTGCTTCGCCGCATCCGAGGCCGTCGACGGGGCAGGGGCCGGATACAATGTCGTCTTCGCGGTGATCCTCGGCTCGGGTGTCGGCGCGGGGATTGCCGTCAACGGCCGCGCGCATCATGGGCCCAACAATTCGGGCGGCGAATGGGGGCACAACCCGCTGCCCTTTCCGGACACCACCGAGATCCCCGGAAAACCCTGCTATTGCGGCCGCGTGGGCTGCATCGAAACCTGGTGCTCTGGGAGAGCCTTCGAAGCTCAGTATACGGAGCACAAGGGCATCGAGCTGAAGGCCGCCGAGATCATGGCGCTGAAGCGCCAGGGCGATCACCTGGCAAACCTGCTGTGGCGGCGCTACATCGACCGCGTGGCGCGGGGGCTCGCGACCGTCGTCAACGCGCTCGACCCCGACGTGCTGGTGATGGGCGGCGGCATGTCGAATGTGGACGAGCTTTACGAGGACCTGCCGCCCGCACTTGCGGCCCGCACCTTCTCCACCGTGTTCCACACGCCCATTCTGCGCAACAAGCATGGCGATGCGAGCGGGGTACGCGGGGCGGCCTGGCTCTGGAAGGATTGAGATGTCACTGAACGGAAGATACGACTTCGGCCTGGCGTTAATCCGCGAGGCGGGCGAGAAGGCGCTGGGCTATTTCAATGCCCGCGAGCAGCTCACCATCCACAACAAGGGCCCGCAGGATCTGGCGAGCGAGGCTGACCTCAACACCGAACTGCTGATCCGCGAGCGTCTGGCCAAGGCTTTCCCGCAGGATGCCTTCCTCGGCGAGGAGACCACGCCCACGGCCTATAGCGAAGGGCAGGGCATCTGGGTCGTCGATCCCATCGACGGCACGCAGCCCTTCTGCCTCGGGCTCACCAGCTGGTGCGTGTCGATCGGCTTCATGCAGAACGGCGTGATCCAATTCGGCTTCTTGATCGCCCCGGCGCGCGATGAGCTTTTCGCCGGTGGCCGCGGCTTTCCCTCGACGCTCAACGGCAAGCCCATCCGCGTCAGCCCCGCCGCCTCGATCCGCGAGGGCCTCACCTGCACAGGCTATTCGCCGAAGAGCGGGCCCGGTCTGTTCCTGCCGGGCTTCACGCGTTTTCTCGATGCGGGCGGCATGTTCTACCGCGAAGGCTCCGGCGCGCTGGGGATCTGCTATGTGGCGGCGGGACGGCTTGTGGGCTTCTTCGAGCCGGTGATCAAGTCATGGGATGCGCTGGGCGCTATCGCGGTGTGCGAGGGTGCCGGCGCGAAGGTGAGCGACTTCCTCTCCAATGATGGCCTGTTCAGGGGGAACAGCCTGATCGCGGCGGCTCCCGGCGCCTATGAGGAGATCGAGGCCATCGTCGGGGGCTGATCAGTTGAACCAGACGGCGAAGCCGATGAAGTTGCCGCTGAACATGCCCATGATTCGGTTCCATGTTGCCTGGTCGGTGATGGGGCCGTCTTCGAGATAGGGAAGTGCTGCGGAACCCTGCGCCCACAGGACGGGGTCGAAGGGACGCGGTTCGAGGAAGACGCGGCGCAGGTTGATGCCCTTGGCAAGCCGCCAGTGTGGTACCAGCTTCTGGCCCTTGAGGATCGCCTCGAATTCCCTGAGGAACATCGCCCAACCCTCCACGGTCTCCTGGGTGACGGGCGCGTTGGGGATCACGCCGTTCTTCTGTAGCGGCGAGGGGATCCATTCCGCCTCATCGTCGGTCTCGGCGAGGATGAAGCGCCAGTTCTCCCGGCTCAGTGCCACGACCTGTTCGAGGTGGGCGAGGGCCGACTTCAACCGCTCGGGCTCCGTTGCGGGCCAATGCATCAGGTGGACGGCGGCGATGAGATCGGCGGCGGCCGCCATTTCAGCATCTCCCGGCATGGCGGGCGGCTGGGCGTTGAGTTCCGCATTTGGCAGGCTCGCATCGGGAAACAGCATGTGCGCGCTGACGTCGAAGCTCGCCTTTCCGTCATGCGCCAGCAGGAATTCGATCAGTGCACTGAGGAGATGGCCATAGCCCCGGAGCCATGTGGCGTCCGCCCGGTCGAAGGTGATGATGAAGCGCTCAGCCATTTCGGGCGGCAGGGTGCCGCCGCCCAGCGTGGCGTTGAACAGGCTGAACAGGCTCTCCTGTTCCTCC